>JAFDFT010000407.1 GCA_019309685.1 Deltaproteobacteria bacterium | reverse complement strand
CGGCGCAGTAATTGTTATATCAAGGGGAGACCTGAATAGCATCATAAACGGCGGCTTGGGTTTAGGAGAGTTTTTTATTTTCTGCTGCGTAGCCAGCTGGATTTGTTATTCTTTGATTGGAAAAACCGTTATGACCGATCTTTCGCCCCTTGCCTCCGTGACATATTCCGCAATCATCGGCACCGCCTGCCTGTTTATCCCTGCTCTGCTTGAAGGAATGTTAAGCGACATGAGGCACTATATGGTTAGCGAATGGATAAGCATATTTTATCTGGGATTCTTCGGCACAGTTCTCGGTTTTGTATGGTATTATGAGGGAATAAAAAAGATCGGTCCCACGAGAGCGAGCCTTTTCATCAATTTTGTGCCTATATTTGCTATCATACTTGCCTTTCTAATCCTGAAAGAGCCAATAACTCTGTCCCTTTTCATCGGAACCATATTTGTTTGTTCAGGCGTATACCTGACCAACCGGCCTTAAGATTGATGGCTAAGTAAAAAGTCCCATCTACTGCGTTGCAGCGATTTTTCAGAAACTCGGCATACTACATGTATTGCCTTGTCTCTGAAAAACCGCTGCGCCTTTTTATCCCGCTGATTTTTAGCGGGGGTATATGGAACTTTCTACTTAGCCATCGGCGTCACTTTTTACGAGTTCATCAAGATTGTAGTGATTAACAAATGTCTGTTAAAAATTGTTCGAGGCTTTTCATATTATTTACTGAATATATTTTGGCGGGATAATCCTTTGATAGAATCTTTTTTATCAGCCCGGTACTCTGCCCGAACCAACTTCCATATTTTCTTCAATCAGCTTACAAATGGAATCATGCCACTATAATTCCAAAGCCGGTACAGCTGCTTTCTTTGCTTTGGGTTTGCCTTCGGATTGTGTCAGGAAGGTTTTTGCAATGTTGCCGGTGTAGACATTGATTTGCTTCAGCATATCCATCAGTTCCATATGGGTTTCGTGGGTTTGCAGGGACTCTTTTCTTGCCTGGTGCAGCCGTTCCAGATGTCTGAGGCGGTATTTGGTCTCCAGGTCTAAATACTTTGCCTCCTTGGCCATAATTCTCTGGGCTGTCTCCATGTTGCGTTCGGTGAAGGCTTCTTTCAGCCGGCTGATCTGCTTGCAGACTTTAACATGATAGATCATTAATTCTTCTTTGCCCTCTTCTGAGAAATCTGCGCCCAGTTTCTGCTTTTTTACAAGCAGCGGCAGCATATTGCGGTGAATGATGTCGCCGATGCTCTCCATATCATTAGCAATGGAGATCATACCGTAAACTTCAGCTGCCTGTTTGTCGGACAGTTCCTGCCGGGCAACCTGAATGAGGTAATCCCCTACTTTTTCATCAAGAAAATCGATTTTTTCCTCACGCATATCAATTCCTTCGAGCAGGGTAAGTTGGGGAAAAATTTCGTCACGCGTGGGTATTTCTTCCACCAGAAGACCGGCCTCTTCTTTGTGGTGAACGTCGCGATTAATCAATTTAGGATCGGAAATAAACGGAACGATAATGGCCCGCAACATACGCCCCAGTATATTTGCCATGCGGGAGATTTCCGTGCGTGCCAGGTCGATGGCAAATTCCGGAGTTTCTATCATGCTCTCGTCCAGATGCCACGTCATCGGTATGACGCCTTGTAGTTTTTCTTCTGGAGGCAAAATTTTCAGTAAAAGCCGTGAAAAAATCGCTACAAGTGGAAGAAAGAACAGCGCCAGGCTCACATTAAAGATCGTATGGGCGTTGGCAATCTGTCGGGCAGTGTCCGACCCGAATTTGGCGGCAATGGTATGAATGATATTCGCAAACGCAGGTATCCAGAAAATAAATAAAAAGACTCCTACCACCTTGAAAAGTACATGGGCCAGGGCCACTCGCTTGGCTTCCCGTGAGGTTCCGATAGAGGCAAGACCGGCCGTAATACATGTGCCGATATTGGCACCGAATACCATCGGGATGCCGGCTTCTAAAGTAATTAGCCCCTGTTGTGCCAAAACGATTACGATACCGGTAAAAGCGCTGCTGCTTTGGATAAGGGCGGTAAAAGCCGCGCCGATCAACAGACCTAAAAAGGGATTTTCCAGCCCCTTCATAATATTAATAAATTCCGGCCAGGTTCTAAGGGGTGTCATGGCGTCACTCATCAGTTTCATCCCGTAAAACAGGAAGCCAAAGCCCAAAACAACCCCGCCGATATTTTTGAGGTTGTCATTTTTGCCGAACATCCGCAGGCTAAATCCTATGGCGATCATCAACAGGGCGTAATCAGTAAGTTTAAACGCTATGAGTTGGGCGGTAATGGTCGTCCCGATATCTGCGCCCAAAATCACCCCCAACGATTGGGCGAAGCTCATTAAATCGGCCTGTACAAAACTCACCAGCATAACGGTAGTGGCACTGCTGGACTGAATTACCATTGTAACAAAAGCACCCACAAAGAGCCCGATTATCCTGTTGTTGGTCAGAGCGGATAGAATGGAACGCATCTTGTTGCCGGTGGATTTTTTCATGCCTTCGCTCATCTTTTCCATTCCATAAAGGAAAAGAGCTAACCCTCCAAACAACCCGATGATCATAAAACTCCAGGAAATTCCATCGGATTTTGTGCTGCCGGTAACAAGTATGTTGATAATAGTTTGCATGTTCGATATTAGGTGCGTGATTGGACCGGGCCACCGCCATACTTCAAGTTGAACACCAGCAGGACCACCACGGTGAGCGTGATCGTTACTGTGGCCATACACATAGCTTCAGATAGGCCGCCCTGCTCGAATTGGCTAAAGATATAAGTGGCGGTTGTCTCTAACCCTGGGGGAAGGAGGAGAATCGAAGCCACCAGCTCCCGCACGGAAATGATAAAGCTGAGAATCCAGGATGCAATAAGGTAAGGTCGCAGGAGCGGAAAAATAATTTTTGTGAAAACCCTCCACTTTGATGCCCCCATCACAAGGGCGCTGTTCTCCAGGTTGCGCGTAATATTTCGCATCCCCGAATCGCCATAGCGAAGCGCATCCGGAAGATACAAAACCACATATGCCAGAAGCAGCATAAAATAGGTGTTATATATGCGTATCCCGACCCAAGGTGCGTTCCAGGCCAAAATAAGTCCCACAACAACAACAACCTTCGGAAGTGATCTGGGTAAAAAACCGATGAAATTGAGGGTAAAGGCAAGCCCCCCTTTGTAGTGGGCCAGGACGTAGGAGATGAAAGCCGCCCCAAACAAAATTATCGTGGGTGCGATCAGCCCCAATGAAAAGCTGATCCACAAGGCCTGAAACCCAGGAGAATGTAACCCGAATACCTCAAAATAATTTTGC
>JAFDFT010000406.1 GCA_019309685.1 Deltaproteobacteria bacterium | reverse complement strand
AAGGCATCGTTTATATTTAGATATACAAAAATACTAAAATGAGTCAATAAAAAATCTACTCACCATGTTTTTCTGAGATATATTGTATCGCGTCATTTAGGCGTTGCAATGTCCGTTCTTTTCCAAGCACTTCTATCACTTCAAAAATGCCTGGACTGACTGTTTTCCCTGTAAGGGCGATCCTTACCGGCTGGGCAATTTTGCCAAGTCCCAGACCCGTTTTATCCATAACGGCTTTAAAAGCATCTTCCAGGTTCTTTTCAGTAAATTTTTCGATTGAGTTGAGTCCCTGGCAGAGCAGTTTAAGAGGTTCAGCAGATGTATGATTCAAAAACTTATCCGCAGATTTTGCATCATATATAACTTTGTCTTGAAAGTAAAAGAGCGCGCTTTCAGCCATTTCCTTAAGGGTTTTGCTTCTTGCATTTAACGTTTTTATAATGCCATTGATATTATATGTTTTTTCTTTATTACATCCCTGTTCCTGTAAAAACGGCATCAGGTATTTGGATAGTCTTTCCGGATCGGCGGCTTTAATATGATCCGCACTTAAAGACAGGAGCTTTTCCTGGTCAAAAATACCGGCAGACTTTCCAATGTTATCAAGCGTAAACTTATCAATGAGTTCATCCATGGTGAAAAATTCCTGATCGCCATATGACCATCCAAGCCGAACAAGATAATTCAGCAGCGCTTCTGGAAGATATCCCATATCCCTGTACGCTGTAACAGACATGGCGCCGTGCCGTTTGCTTAATCGGGCCTTGTCCTTGCCAAGAACCATCGGTACATGTCCGAAAATAGGAAGCGGGGCTTTTAATGCCTGATAAATTAACATTTGTTTTGGAGTGTTGTTAATGTGGTCATCCCCCCGGATAACAGTGTTTATATTCATCGTAATGTCATCAACTGCAACAGCCAGGTTGTAAGTGGGTGTTCGATCACTTCTTTGTATAATAAAATCGTCAAGTTCAGAGTTCTGGAAAACGATATTTCCCTTGATGACGTCTTCTACAACGGTTGTTCCACCAGCAGGTGCTTTAAACCTGATAACCGAACCATCAACCGCGGCCAGACCTTTTTCACGGCATGTTCCATTATAACGCGGCTTTTCGCCGGCTGCCATGGCTTTTTTTCTCATTTCATCGAGTTCCTCTGGAGAGCACGTACAAAAGTAGGCGCAGCCCAGATCGACAAGCTTTTGATTATATTCTCTATAAAGGTCCATGCGTTTTGACTGGTAGTAAGGGCCCTCATCCCAGTCAATGCCGAGCCATTCCAATGCTTCAAAGATCGCATTCACGGATGCCTGCGTTGATCGCTCCATATCTGTATCTTCTATTCTTAGGATGAACGTACCTTTCATGTGACGCGTATAAAGCCAGTTGAAAAGCGCTGTACGCGCGCCTCCCACATGAAGATACCCGGTTGGACTTGGCGGAAATCGTGTGATAACTTTTTTCATCTTACTCTTTTTTCCTGTTTTTAGTGAAATTTTAGCAAAGCACAAGGTTTAGGGGTTAAAAATAGATTTTAACGTCAATCAGACACAATGTTTGTCTGTTTGAACAAAACCGTTTTATCTGTCCGTTATTATATATAATATCTCAATTTTTAATTTAAGGTGAAAACGGGATGCATAAAATACACAATTGAAATTAATTTTACAACCAGAAAAACGATTGCCTGATTACTAAAGAATAAGCGATAAGTAATAATAATAAGTAATAGATCGTAAAGATGCCTGTTTTGTGCTTTTATCCTTTTAAATGCAAAACTGATATTTTATACTGAAAATCGATATACAGCCTATTTGTTAAAATCTAACTAACTGTTTGTATTTATAGTATATTAAATCAGAGTTCAATTTATCATATGGGCTTAATCTATATGTAAAAGAGTTCAACGTGAGGGAAGAAATAGTCACAAATTAAAATTCTTGACATTCAACACTATCTGAATTACTTACCGTTGCATTTAACTATAGATATTATCCAAATATTCAATTATAAATCATATGGTTAGTGTCCATCCATTCAATTTCAAATGGTGGGCACCTAAAAAAATGTTTCCAATCCGGAAATGAGTGATTTTTCGTCCCGCCATATCGGGACGGAAAAGGGCCATTTATGGATGGAAACTAGTTAGGAGATTACTAATGCCTGTACCAAAGCGAAAAACATCAAAGTCAAAAAGGGATAAACGGAGAACGCATCAAAAGACCGAAGCGCCGAATGTATCCTCATGCCCTGAGTGTGGTGAAGCAAAACTTCCGCATCATGCATGTCCGGCCTGCGGTTCGTACAAGGGGCGTACCGTTATTGAAACTGAAGAATAATAATTTCAAAGGATTGGGGTAAATATGGCCGAAGAAGCCAAGCGAATTATTGTTGTTACCGGCGGTTCCAGAGGGATTGGACGATCCATATGTCTTTCATTCGCAGGCAATGACACCCGTATTTATTTTAACTATTATTCACCGGACCCTGATGCGGAAGCTGTATTTGCAGCTGAAACAGAGAAACTTGTGGCTGAAAAAGGCGGAAGCGCTAAAGGTATTTTTGCCAATGTTTCCGACGAAAAAGATGTGGCAAAATTTTTTGAGCAGATCATGGATGAATCTGAAAGGGTGGATGTGCTCATAAACAACGCGGGAATCACCCGAGATGGGTTTATTGTTCGAATGAAGGAAACGGACTGGGACGATGTTCTGAACATAAATCTAAAGGGTGCTTTTTTTTGTATAAAGATCGCGGGAAAATTAATGATGAAACAGCGCAGCGGATGCATCATAAACATGGCGTCCGTTGTGGGAGTAACAGGAAATGCGGGCCAGGCAAATTATTCTGCTTCAAAAGCTGGATTGATAGGTCTGACGAAATCTACCGCAAAAGAGCTCGCACCCCGGGGTATTACTGTAAATGCTATTGCGCCTGGCTTTATTGAAACGGATATGACAGCTGTTCTCCCTGAAGATATCAAAAAGGAGATGCTGGACCAGATACCGCTTGGCCGGGCTGGAAAGCCCGAAGACATTGCGTCTGTTGCGGTATTCCTGGCATCTGAAGCAGCGAGTTATATTACCGGACAGGTAATCCACGTGAGCGGCGGGATGTATACATAAAAGGAGAAGAATGATGACAGCAGAAGACAAAATTAAGAAGATGATCGCGGAGAAGCTGGGTGTGGATCCATCCGAGGTAGTTCCGGAAGCATCCCTTGTAGATGATCTGGGCGCGGACTCGCTCGATCTGGTGGAACTGGTCATGAGCATGGAAGAAGAATTTGATATCGATATTTCAGATGAAGACGCCGAAAAGATCGTTCTTGTAA
>JAFDFT010000405.1 GCA_019309685.1 Deltaproteobacteria bacterium | reverse complement strand
AAGGATGTGGAATGTATATATGAAGTTCCGCTTGTTTTTAATAAAGAAGGATTGGATGAGAAAATTGTTGAACTGCTTAATATATGGACACGATCGCCCAAGCTTGACGGCTGGGAGAAAGTCGTTAAAAAATTCAAGGACCCAACACATTCTGTGAATATTGCCATTGTCGGGAAATACGTTGATCTAACAGAATCCTATAAAAGCTTAAATGAAGCATTGCATCATGGCGGGCTTGCCAATGACAGCAGGGTGAATCTTATTTTTGTCGATTCGGAAAGTGTAAATACGGATAACGTTGATCAGA
Source organism: Deltaproteobacteria bacterium (assembly GCA_019309685.1). Lineage (GTDB taxonomy): Bacteria > Desulfobacterota > Desulfobacteria > Desulfobacterales > JAABPS01 > JAABPS01. Next base: position 3,028 of record JAFDFT010000405.1, on the reverse strand, counting down.
CATTTTCCGGTATCGACGGTATATTGGTGCCTGGAGGATTCGGTCCCCGGGGAATAGAGGGGAAGGTCCTTGCGGCAAAATACGCGAGGGAAAATAAGATTCCGTATTTTGGTATCTGCCTGGGACTGCATGCGGCTGTTATTGAGTTCGCGCGAAATGCAGCGGGCCTTGAAAACGCACATGGCACAGAGTTTGATGAAACTACCCCATATCCGGTTATCTATCTAATGAAAGAGTGGTTTGATGAAAGGACACAAACGACACAGATCCGGGATGAACGTTCGGATAAAGGGGGGACCATGAGGCTTGGCGCGTATCCGTGTCACATCGCGAAAGGAACCTTCGCGTATAAAGCTTATGGGATTTCAAACATCTCCGAACGGCATCGTCATAGATATGAATTTAATAATGACTATAAGACTGTTTTAGAAGAGAAAGGACTGGTTATTAGCGGTACTTCGCCAAGCGGTGATCTGGTTGAAATGATTGAAGTCGAAGATCATCCCTGGTTTCTCGGATGTCAATTCCATCCAGAATTTAAATCGCGTCCCATGAACCCCCATCCACTGTTTCGAGATTTTATCAAGGCCTCTCTGGAATATAAAGGGATTTAAAAGTAGCAGATATGAGATAGGGTCCATTTTAGGTTTTTCTCCAATTTTGTTGAAGAAGAGGGTTCCCCTCGAAAATCCTTGGGGTCTTTGACAAGGAGCAAAGTGTTTATTTTAACAGCGAATGTCGAATGCTGAATATCGAACACCGAATCATGAAGTTTTCTTGTGTTTTTTTCAGCGGTGTTAATGACAGTCACTCATTCCCTTCGATATTCGACATTCGGCGCTCATCATTCGAAATTTTTTAATTAATTTTTACGGTTATTCGCAAAAGACAAGTGAACATCATTTGTCATACCCCGGTTCATCCGGTGTATCCAGATATCAACGTATTCTATACATCCTTTTGTTTGTTAAAGTATAAACGTAATAATTTTATCTGTAACCCTGGATCACCCGGACAAGCCGGGTGATGACGCCAGTGTATACGGGTGATGACCGTTATGTATATTTTTCTTTCTGGTTATCTAAAAAGCCAAAATTATCGGAAGAATCCATAAAAATACATTCACGTGTCTTTCGCGGATAACCGAATTAATTTTTTTAAGTTCCTCGCTCGATTCCTTGTCGAATATCCCGGATTTTGAGCAAAGAATCCTTTTCGGATCATCAACTCTTTTGGAGATGATCATACTTTTATTGAAGATATGAGATAGAATCTGTTTTATCGCTATGTAACCCTTTTGATAAATGCAATAAAATCAATCACTCTAAAGAAACCGCGCTACTGGTCATTTATTCTTCAGTAATTACCAGAAAACTTCCGGATGGATTATTTAGAGAAAAGATTGAGATATTGACAGGTTGTTTGCTGTTATTCTTTAAATGAATTGTGATCGATTGGGGGGTTTTTGAATCGCCCAGGTTCGTTCTCTTTACAACAGAAATCAATGGCTCTAGAGATTCAGGGTGAATCGCGTGCTCAACACCAATTCCAGGAATATGGTTTTGCGCCATTTGACAAAGCAGATTCCACTTTTCGTTTGATCCCCAGAAATATAGATCTTTAAAGATCATTGCAGGAGCATCAATTTGATGAATGAATTGAATCCGTGGGTAATAAGATTCCAGGTAATATCTACACTTATTACATTCTTTGGGGCAACGTAAACCACCGCTTTCTCTGGCAGTAAAACATACGTCTATTTCGTTTTTTAACACTAAGCAGTCTTTGCAGTTTTGACCATGCGTATTGTCTTTCCAGTATTCCCAACAAGGTCTTAATGTTTTAAAGAAAGGACCCTGCAACAGGTTGTCTTCAAATTCGCTTGGTATTTTATGGCCGGCTGTCGTTAAGTAAAAGAGTAATTCATCAACTGGGATTTTATAATTTCTGCCTTTTCTTTTAGCGTGAAGCTTTCCAGTTCGGATCCAGTAATTAATAGTTGTTCTTCCCAGGCCACAAAGTGCCGCAGCTTGAGTAACAGATAGTTCTTTAACATTCTTTGGCATAAGGTTTATCCCTTAATCTTTTATTTATAAATATTTTTGCTAATCCGAAATGTATAAGATAAAAGCTTATAAACCAAAGAAATTAAAAGCAATAAGCATGCCAATGATTAAATGTTTAAGGTGAGATTGTAGAACATTGATATAGAATACTCCATAAGGATAATAAATATAGAAGGTTAACGCACATTTTAATTTTCAATTTTGACTTTTATCTCAAATATCAAGCCCAATAAGTGTCTTTATTTATAATGAAAAGTCTTGCTTTTATTCTGTTTTCCGGACTTTTATCTCATGTGTTTGAAAATAAAACACTTCTACCCTAATTGAGCGTAAAAAAAATGGAAGAAATTTGTGTGTTGATTGTATGGAATGGACACTCAGTTTGTGCCCACCTAAATTATCACTATTTATGGATGGGAGCGAGCTAAGTGCCGCTATAAAATTTAAAAAATAGAATTCCAGCTTATAGGAAAAAATAGGAGAGATATGTTAGAATAAGTCGTAGAGACAGTGTTTATAAATTTGGATCATCTCCAAAAGAGTTGATGATCCGAAAAGGATTCAAAGAGTCGAGTGAGTTACTTGAAAAAAGATATAAATACAAAATATCGAATAATGAACACCGAATGTCGAATATCGAAGGGTTGAATAGGTGCATTGGTGGGAGCCCGTAAGGGCCTAAACGATTGAGAAAAAGCATTAGGCGATTAGCACAAAATTGATTGTAAATATCGAATGATGAACGCCGGATGTTGAAGGGAGTGGGTGACAAGTGTTAACAGTACTGGAAAAAAAGGAAAAGAAAACTTCGTGATTCGGTGTTCGATATTCAGCATTCAATATTCGCTGTTAAAGTAATCGTCAGTTTTATTCCGGATTGGCCGGATTAGATATTTATAAGAGCCTAAGGTTCGACGTGTGCATTAGAAACACAGTTATTATTATCTGGTGATCTGGGTTAT
>JAFDFT010000404.1 GCA_019309685.1 Deltaproteobacteria bacterium | reverse complement strand
GTTATCATGGTAACGCATAATGAAATGTTTCTGCACGCACTTGCGCAGCGGCTTATTGTATTTCAAGATGATGAACTTTTTGTATTTGACGGCAGTTATCAGGAGTTTCTGGAAAAAGGCGGATGGCAAGATGAAGCAACCGAAACCAAGGCTTCTCGGAAAAAGGAGGTGAGGTCAGAACCTGCTCCTATAAAGTCGGAAATTGGTTTAAACATGACGAAAAAAGAAATAAGGCAAAAACGTTCTGAAATTATGGCTGAAAAAGCAAAGGTCTTAAAACCGATTGCGGATCGTATCAAAAAACTCGAAAATGCCATAGAATCTCATGAGAAAGAGGTGGAAAGACTAAACACAGACTTAATCAAAGCATCTGAAGAAAAAATAGGTGAACAAATACAAGTACTTTCCCAATCAATACACACCTCACAAAAACTCATTGAAAATCACTTTGCTGATCTGGAGCGGCTGTACGCTGATCTGGAGAAAAAGGCGGCAAAATTTGATGAAGAAATAAGCGAATTTAAACCGTAAATACCGTATTTTTCTAACTCTACCGAATAACCAATTAGAATCAGGCACCTATATTGAATAAATTGTATTCAAGTTTTAGGTTTTAAGTAACTCCGCATTTGCAAGGTTCACTTATTCGATTTTTTGATTGATAATTGCACTTCACCAAATCCGGTTATCCGCAAAAGACAAGTGAACATCCTTTGTCATGCCCCGGTTCATCCGGGGTATCCAGATACCAACGTATTCTATACATCCTTTTATTTGTTTAAGTATAATCGTAATATCTGAATCTTGCATGAAAATTGATGAGAATCTTTTTTAATGAATCATCATAACAGTTCTAACAAGATTTTAATGTTGAAACATTTTACGCATATAGTGAAAGAAGGATTTTTCCATTTTTCTAATCAATTTTCACCCGTTGGGCGAACCGGAGACTTCCATATGCTGCGTTACTAAGGGTTCGCAATAGTTAAACTATGGCTTCACCCTTAGGTGCCTTGCATCTGAAATCCTCCAATTCGTGCAAAAATTCAGGATATAAATTTATCTGCAACCCTGGATCACCCGGTCAAGCCGGGTGATGACAGCAGTGTATACGGGTGATGACCGTTATGTATATTTTTCTTTATATTTATCTATCTGGTTATCTGGAATAGCCAAGTAAATACAGATTAACTTATTGGTTTAATGTCATATTCGATTGATTTTAATAAAACTTTGTTAGATCGCTTAAATTTCAAGTAATTATATGAAAATCACTTGGGCTTTCTGGATAACCAGATTTATCTAAAAAGCTCAAATTATCGAAGGAATCCATAGAAATACATCCGCTTGTTTTTTGCAGATAACCGGGTCACCAAATAAAAAATGAACATTTAGGCATCAAGATTTATTTACGATGTACATTTAACATGTTGTATCCAAACGGTTTTATGCCCATAAAAATTCCCTATTACATTTCATAAAAAATTCTTGACACGGATGAAGCCATTTTGTATTAAACTGTTTAGTTAAACTAACCGTTTAGTTAAACCATATGGTTTAGTATCGAGTGTAAAATGAAGTTGACTGTTTAAAAAACGGTATTTTTAAAATAAAGGGGGAAATATGAGTGGTGATACACTCACTGAGAAAAAAGACAGTACGATCCGCAAGATCCTGGAAGCAGCGACAACCGTTTTTGCGGATAAGGGATTTGCCGGGGCGCGTGTCGATGAGATTGCGGATCAGGCGGGAGTCAATAAGGCAACGATTTATTATCATATCGGCGACAAGCGGGCGCTTTACGCGAGAGTGCTTCATGATGTGTTTGGCGGCGCTGCTGATGATATTGAACGGAATATCAATGATAATCAGACGCCGGAGAAAAAAATTGTGGCCTATGCCAGGGCGATTGCGCAAACCGTTGAGAGACATCCGAATATGCCACGTATTATGATGTATGAGATTGCTTCGGGAACGCGGAGCTTTCCTGATGAAGCAGCAAAAGATCTGATTCGTATGTTTGTTAAACTTGCCATGATATTAGAAGATGGCGTAGAAAAGGGAGTTTTTACGGAAGTAAATCCTTTTCTAATTCACTTCCTGGCCGTAGGGTCGCTTATATTTTATAAGAATCTAACGTCACTAAAGGATCAATATATGGATCTTCCGGAAGCAGACAGGCTTGTTAAATACTTATCCACTAATGCTGCTGGCGAAATTGAAAAGATTATTTTAAAGATTGTTCAGAGATAATAATGAAACGGATTCAGTTGGAGGTTTATAGATATGACAAATTTTAGAAACCGGATTGAAAAGTGGTTCGAAGCGTTCGCTTATGTGATTTACAATCATCGTGTAAAAGCACTTCTTATTATGCTGATTTTAACTATAGCGATTGTATCACAGATTCCAAAAATTAAACTGGATTTGTCAACAGAGGGGTTTCTTCATAAGGACGATCAGGTCCTTCTTGATTACAACAATTTCAGAGATCAGTTCGGCAGGGATGAGGCCATTATTATCGCGATTCAGCCACCGAATGTTTTTGATGTACAGTTTCTTGAAAAACTTCGAAACTTCCACGAAGCACTTGAAGAAAACGTGCCATATATTGATGATATCACCAGTATGATCAATGCGCGAAATACCAGAGGAGAAGGGGATACCTTAATTGTTGAGGATCTTCTTGAAAAGATGCCCGTGTCAGAGCAAGAGATGGCTGATCTTCGTAAAAGAGTGTTAAACAATCAGATGTACAAAAACTTGATGATATCTGAAGACGGCAAGATGACGGCTATTGTGATTAAAACAAACAGCTATTCATCAGAAGGAGAGGCTGAAGATGAATTCGGCGGCTTTGAAACAAGGGAAGAGCAAAGCGCGTCCGATAAATCCTCGTATTTTTCAGATAAAGAAAACAGTAAGGTGGTCATGGCCGTTAAACAAGTAATGAAAAAATACGAAACACCTGATTTTCAATTATATCTTGCCGGATCACCTGCTGTTACCCATTTTTTAAAAAGATCCATGATGAAAGATGTCCGAAAATTTATGGGGCTTGCGGTATTGGTGATTGCCTTGCTGCTGTTTATTATGTTTAGAAAGCTTTCAGGCGTCATCATGCCGCTGATTGTTGTGTTATTATCACTTTTATCAACGATGGGTTTGATGGCGGTTTTCAGTGTTCCTGTCAAATTGCCGACGCAGATTCTGCCTTCTTTTCTTCTTGCGGTTGGAGTGGGGGCATCGGTACATATCCTTGCAATATTTTATCAACGGTTTCGTGAAAAAGATGATAAAGCTGAAGCCATTGCCTACGCCATGGGGCATTCCGGG
>JAFDFT010000403.1 GCA_019309685.1 Deltaproteobacteria bacterium | reverse complement strand
TCAAGGATTCGCAGTAGATTATTACGGCTTCACCCTTGATGCTTTGTCGGAGCGAAGCGTAGATCCCGTCGCCGGGGAAGCTGGAGCACCCTCAACTTTCGCTCAATTGAGGTAATAGTTTTGTCATACTCCGGTTTATCCGGGGTATCCAGATATCAATGTATCATACAGTACATTTCTGATTCCTGGATTGCCCGGTCAACTTTTGTGATGGCTTTTGGCTGTTTTCAAAAATCCAGTATTCAGCATCCTTTAACAAACAGCAAGAATTAGGTTTTCACTTTGTCATCTATCTAATTTTAAGTTCCTTGATGCTAAATATATAATACATGTAAATAAGGCCAATAAGCAGGTCAATTCCTCCGAAAAACAGTAATGCTTGAGCGGCATTCATGAAAAGTACAAAATAGAAGATTAAAAGAAATGCGAATATCCTTATCAGGCCTTCCCAGAAAACATACCACGCACGTTCCATAATATTGAACGAAGCGATGATTAGCATAACACCGAGCATTACAACGATCATACCCAGCATATTTATCAGAACTAGATGATTGATATCTGCTGGAAATAACAAATCTGCACCACCAAATCCTAACAGTGCTCCCATTTTATTCGTTATAAAGAGGAATCTTTTTAACGTAAATGGACAGGTAAGGCCCGTAAACGCAATGATATTAAATACTCCGGTCCAAAACACCCACTTTTGAAACGTATTTATTTTTTTAGAATCTGCCAATATCCCCCCTTTCTTCAGTATTTAAAACCAGCGATACTGAAATATGTTGTGTTTGCCGATTAACCTTTTTCTTTATTTGGGATATGACTCATGGCATGTTCCGCCATAGCAGTAATGGTGAGGCTTGGATTTACACCAAGGTTTGCCGGAACCATTGATCCATCCACCACATACATTCCCTCATATCCATAAACCCTGTTCTTACTGTCGATAACACCCTTTTCAGAATCAGGCCCTATAACACAGCCGCCAAGGATGTGCGCTGTCATACCTCTGTCAAAAAGCACTTCACTGACAGCGTTTCTCGGAACTCCATCAACTCTTTCAGCATACGCCCTTGTAACATCCTGAGCTACTTGGATATAGGCTGGCACCCTTTTCCTGTTTGTCTCCGGTTGTGACACCATTTTTCGTGAAAAAGGCCACCACCACCGTCTTTTTCGAATGACCCTTATGCTGTTGTCAAGCGTTTGCATAACAAGAAAGATTGTTGACCTTTTGATCAATCCAAAAGGCCAGAGAGTCTTGATAAACTCTATTGGATGACTGATAACATTGCAAAGCCATTTTAGCGGGCGTACAAGCCTGTTGCCTTTGCCTGTAAACAGGGTCATTATGGCATTCATCGCGTCAGATCCGTCAGGATATCGCATGGGTTCAATGTGTGTGACATCATCAGGATATATACTTGAAGTAATGGCTGTCCCCTCAGTAAAATCAATCTGTTTGTTTTTTGATGTTACACTTGTCACTACTTCGCTGTTTGTCCGTACACGCTGCCCGAGCATAGCAGACAGCCGGTTCAATGCGCCATGTTCTTTGCATTTAAAAAGAAGATCAAGAGTTCCAAGAACACCCCCTGCCAAAATAAGGTTACCGGTTTCAAAGGATCTTTTGCCCCCATTTGCAAACAGGGATGTGGTGCGCACTGTTTCTACTTCATACCCTCCCCCCTGTTTTTCACGGATCAATTTGGCCTTTGTCTCAGGAAAAACCTTTACTCCCAGTTTTTCAGCCAGATAGAGATAGTTTTTCACAAGCGTATTTTTCGCGTTGTTCCTGCAGCCGATAAAACATCCACCGCAAAAATTACATCCTGTTCTATCTGGACCTTTCCCATCAAAATACGGGTCAGGAACAGTCTTCTCAGGTTCGCCGAAAAATACCCCAACATCCTGCATTTTAAAGGTATCCCCTCTTCCCATTTCTTCTGCTATTTCTTTCATTATCTCGTCTGCGGGTGTGATTTTTTCGTACCGTACAACCCCCAGCATTTTTTTCGCGGTCTGGTAAAACGGGGATAGAATTGTTTTCCAGTCATTCATTCCTGCCCATTGCGGATCATTATAAAAGGGGTCTGGCGGAAATAACAGTGTGTTTCCATAACCAAGGCTCCCCCCTCCTACCCCGGTTCCGCTCATGATAAACGCGTCAGAAAGGGGTGTAAGCCGTAAAATACCGAAACAGCGGAAAAGTGGTGCCCAGAAATATTTTTTATATTCCCAGTTACTCTTTGGAAAATCCTGATCATTAAACCGTTTTCCAGCTTCAAGAACAGCTACTGAATAGCCCTTCTCAGCAAGCCGTAGAGCCGAAACCGACCCTCCAAACCCTGACCCTATAATAATGAAATCGTACAATTCATCTCCTTTTCCGGGTTTTAACAAATTGATTTCTATATATTTTTGAATCTATCAAGTAATAAGCTTGTTTAAAAGTTTCATAAACTGCATCTTGTAATAAGCGGCATTTACCCCGAACACTAATCTAGGATCAAAATTGACATTTGGTATTTTTGCAATGGACGATAAATAATTTACGTGTTGAGCTACTGAAGTTGGGCATCCTTTCAAATGGATGTATCGCTTTCTATTAAAAAGTGTATGTAAGGAGGCTGAAATAATTTTAAGTTGAAGATCATTTGATTTGGCTTTTTTCTCATCAACATCGGATGTTGTTTTATAAGCACTTTCAATTTTTACATGTTCCCCATCGATTTCTCCTTCCCAACTGGTACAGTCACCGGCAAATAATACTTTTTCATTTTCTTCCAGATTTAGTGGCCCGTCAACTTTTCCGACTACATACCTGACTTTGCCCATTTCTTTTTCAATCTCCGGGTAAAATGCCCTAAATATATGCATTGTTTCCTGAAGAGATCCGGGACACCCTCCCCAGCAGTAATCAGGAGAGTGCTTTTCGGGAAAGGTTCCTACGGTGCAGCTTAAATTAGGAGACTTTTCAAAATAGCTGTCGATATGTTCCATACAAAATTCAAAGTTTTTAGTCTTTTTTTGCATCTCTTCCAATGGGAAGTCTCCCAAAACTTCAATCTCCTCAAGATTCATCGGCCCGAAACCTCTTTCTGAAGCAAATTTCAGATGTATAACGTCTTTTGGGTCGACATTGACCATATGGGCACATACTGTGTCAACCGCACATGAATTAGTTCCCATGACAATAGCGCCCATATCAAACGGAGTAGGTGTCAGCATCATTTTCTGACCCGCTGTAATACCGTCTATTGCAATAAACTTGGGTTGAATGACCTCCTGCAAATCAGCTATTTTGTGTTCAAGAAAAGAATTGTGATCCAC
>JAFDFT010000058.1 GCA_019309685.1 Deltaproteobacteria bacterium | reverse complement strand
TCCTGGACGGATCTCTATTATTACCAGTGTCCGAATTGTGTCATTGATCCGGAAAGATACAACTATTGCCCTTTATCCGCTAATCTTGTAAGTATCGTAAGAAGGTTTAAGGGTCTATTATCGTTTGATAAAGTTACTATAGATGTTTCAACTAATGAAAGAATTGTTTCCCAGAAAACAACTATACAAAGAGGAATCAGTTCTCTCATGGGGCTAATTATCGCCACCAGCGGCTGCCCGCACACTTCTTTTTTCAGACCCATGGCTCGTTTTCATCTCCCCCTTTCAAGCAAAGAAGAAACCATTTACCGCGCTACCTCCATGTATTTGCTTGCGCAGTATTTCCTTAATAAGGAAAAAAAACAAGCCGATCTCGAACTTGATGGTCTGAAAGCAATTTATGAAAACGCTCAAATTGTAAATACATCAATCGCTGAACGCCTTCGAGCTGCCAGTGATACGGACTCCTCTGTAAACGCAATAACCCTTTTGGATATGTACGCACAAAGCCTTCCTTTTGCTATCAGCGATTCTCTTGAGAATATAAAATATTTATTTGCTCCCTTTTTAAAGTCTGAAGATTGAAATAATATATTCCTTGTTATCCTTATAAGCTCCCAATAAACAGGAAAGTTGATCTGTTTTAATTGCCGTCAGCCGTTTCTGATTCTTAACGTGAATTTAGTTAATATTCTGGATTTTTGAATAAAATATTGCAATAAAGTGAAGTTTTTCATATAATATTTTAACTAACCAAGTATCAAAAATACGAATAAATAGAAGGTAATCAGAGCAGAAATATATTACTCAACATGATATTCTAATTGATTTATCAGCATGTTTTTCAGTTCTTTACCCGGCTATTAATAAGGTAGTTTGTATGGATCATCAAACGGATAAAAAAGCCAACATCATTAAGCATATTACTGATGGCACCATTAAAATTGATTCTATTCAAGAGTTTCAAGCCATCCTTGATATATTCCCCGACGACCCATCACTGCACAAAGCCTTTTCAGACTTGCTTGTGCGTAAGAAGTCATTTGACGCTGCAGCCGAATCTTATAAGAAAGCTACGGATTTATACTTGCATTCCGGGATGATACTTCAGGCCATCGCTTCAAAGATCATGGAATGGAATTTATCCAAACCAACGAATCAAGACGCCTGGGGATTTTATTCTTCTCTTCGTAAATGCAACCCTCCTGAAACGCCTTTTAAAAAATTCTTTGAAAAGATGACCTATCCGGAAATGGTTTCTATTTTAAAAAACTCGGAATATGTTCGCTTGCCTTCAGGAAAATTGATTCAAAAATTTGGAGAAATGGAAGAAAACTTATATTTTATCGTCTCAGGTACGGTTCATGAGATACCTTCCCAATCTTCATTAAGCGGAAAAGAAATTGTCAGGAAAACCCCGATACCCGTATTCGAAAACGATTTCTTAGGGAAGATTTATCCTTTTGATAAAAAAAACACATCCCCTTCAGATGTAGAAACAGCCACAAAATCCGAACTTATAAAATTATCCAAAGACAGACTTATAGGGCTGTGTAAAAAATATCCTGACATTGAAATGAGACTGAATCACCTTTACCAGCTTCGATCCGACCCGGATAAAGATAGTTCTTCCCAAATTGTTCGAAAAGTTACCAGATATAAAATATTAATGAATGCCAGTGTGGATATCTTCCATGATGAATCAGGTGTAAGTCCTATGGTGGTCAACGGCACCACAAGCGATATCTCTCTGGGAGGAATTTGCATAGACCTGGAAACCAAATTCTGGAATGATCCTCCGCTGCATCTCATTGGCAAAACGGCAAAAACAAAAATCAGCCTCCCAAATGAATCACTCTCGTTAAGCATTTTAGGTAAGATCGTCTGGTTTAAACAAGTGTCACAGGGCGGAAAAATCGTCGATATTTTAGGCGTTCAGTTTAAGGAAATGCCGCCAAAGCTAAGAGGTATTTTGCTGGTTATGGCAAATATTATGAATGAAGGCGTGTAGCATCCTGCAAGATCAATATTTTTTATTTTCAAAATTTAAAAAGAAATATTGACCGTTCAGCATCTATTTCTCTCAAACGATATCTTTTAATGGAAAAGGTATAATTCCTTTCTAAATTTTCATTTTTCCAACTGCTCAACTGTTCATGCACACTTTGCAATTCATTATCCTCGTTGGCCTCTTTTCCCTTCATCGCGATAATCTCTCCATTTTTGGATACCAGGGGCAAAGCTATAGACATTAATTTTTTAAGAGGAAATAGCGCTCGTGATATAATAACATCAAATGAACCGGCGAATTGTTCTTTCTTGCTAATATCTTCAGCCCTGGTCTGATATATAGATATGTTTCTTATCTTTAACATACGGGCAATATGCTTTAAAAAACTAACTTTTTTTCGCGATGTGTCAATAAGCGTCGAAGATATAGAAGGAAGTAGAATCGATAGAGGGAGACCTGGGAACCCTCCGCCTGAACCAATATCAATAATTGAAGCGTCGGGTGGTATATAAAGTGATGGAATGATCGAATCTATAAAGTGTTTAACGGCGATTTCAAAAGGATCGGTAATGGATGTGAGATTTATTTTGCTATTCCATCTAATGAGTTCGTGTGCGTATAGGGAAAAGCTTTTTACTTTCTCATGATCAAGGTGAATACCGAATTCATTCGCGCCTTCAATAATAAGACTATCCCAGCTTTTGGAGCCAATTTTCATACAACTGCTATTACCTGAATTTTGCACGAATTGGAGACTTTTATATGCCCGCAAGCAGGATTTCGCTTACGATCAACAAGCTGCATCTAAGGGTTCGCCCATCTTGTCAGGGCATAGCTTTACGAGCGAAGACCGACGGGTGAAAATTGATGGGAAAATATAACAATGTTCCTTTTACCATATGGGTATAATGCTTTAATTTTAGAATATTACTGGAACTATTATGATAACTCATCGAATAAAATTCTCATCAATTTTCATGTAAGATTCAGGTATTAATTTATGCAAACACGCCAGACGTCCTTAATATCCGTAGTTCCATTAAAAACTTTCACAATTCCATCTTGTTTTAATGTAGTCATTCCCTGTTCTATGGCAATTTCAGCGATTTCTTCAGTACCGGCTGCTTTTTTTATCATCAGTTTGATTTCCGGAGTTCCATTCATTAATTCATGTATACCAACACGCCCTTTATATCCGCTACCCGAACAGAATTCACACTGATCCGTTTTATAAAATTTCAGATCTGGCGAGTAAACAATACCGGTTTTTTGAAAATGTTGTTCACCATATTCTTTGACAATGTCTTCAAATTCTGCTTCTGTTGGATTGTATTCTGCCCGGCATTCTGTGCATAGCCGCCTGACGAGCCTTTGAGCAAGCACTCCAAGAAAAGCATCAGAAAAATTAAGCGGATTTAACCCCATATCAAGCAAACGGGTAATTGTTTCAGGGGCACTGTTTGTATGAAGTGTTGAGAAAACAAGATGTCCTGTAAGAGACGCCTCGATACCAATTTTAGCTGTTTCTTCATCTCGCATTTCTCCAATCATTATCACATCAGGGTCTGCTCTTAAAAATGAACGCATGACTCTCGCGAAATTGAGTCCAATTTTTGGTCTCGCTTCCACCTGTCTGAGACCGGCCTGGGTAATTTCTATGGGATCTTCCGCTGTCCATATTTTAATCTCCGGTTTATTGATGGTACCAAGGGCCGCGTGAAGGGTGGTTGTTTTACCTGATCCTGTTGGGCCCACACAAAGGATGAGTCCATAGGGTCTTGCTATGACCTGTGTCAAAACCTCCAAATTTCTTTCAGACATGTCCATTTGATCTAAAGGCATAGCGCCGGCTTTAGCAAGAATTCTTAAAACAGCGTCTTCAAATCCTCCCGCAGTCGGAATGGTTGCAAGCCTCAACTCAAAAACAGGCACGCCTTTTCTTTTAAATTTAATTTTCCCGTCTTGCGGAAGCCTTTTTTCCGCAATATCAAGCGACGCCATAATTTTAATACGTGAAATAATCCCGCGGGCCATTGAATTGGGCACTTTAATATAATCCTGGCATACACCATCGATTCTAAATCTTACAGTTGTCGCCTTTGTCACAGGTGACGGCTCAACATGAATATCTGATGCTCCTTTTCTATATGCTGCAATAATACATTGGTCAACGAGCTTTACGACCTTGCTGGAACTGCCGTCTACTGTTTCATCATCATACTCATCTTCATCCTCTTCTTCTTCAAATGAAATATCCGGAATGTCGATATCATCAAACTCACCCTCAACTGTAACCCTTTCACTTTGCGTATCATCGTCGAAAAACCGTTTGATATATTCTTCGATATCTTCTTTGATCGCAACATGGAAAACAATTTTTTGCGTCTTCATCAATGTTTTAATATTATCCGTCTTATTCAGATCTTTTGGATCATCTACGATAATTTCAACGCCTTCTTTCCCCCATGATATGGGTACCCATCCGGCATTTATCAAAAATGGCTTTTTTAAATTTTGAAGCAATTCAAATGGGGTCTGTATATTTGGATCATGCACCTTAAACGGAACGGCATAATATTCTCTAAAGGACTTCCCTATTTCTTCTTTTCTAATATGAATATGTTCAACCAGAACATATTCAACACTTTTATTCAGTTTTTTAGATAGCGCATACGCTTTTTGTAATTGTTCGTTTGATACGATTTCATTTTTAAGGAGATAATCATATTTCGAACGAGGTGTCATGGATTGATTGATAAATTCAATTCTCTGATTAATTTCCTTAGAATTTGGATTTAAAGCCAAGGCTACCTTGTAGAGATCAACGGCGATATCCTTATGGTCCCTTTTTTCCATTTCCAGCCCTAAATATAATTGAATATTCGCCTTGTCCTCCTGTTTCAGCCTTTCATCTTTAATTGTCAACTCGAAATGAGCGACAATTTTATTGAGGGACTTCGTTTTTAAAAGACATTCAGTCATCTCTGGGATTATCTTGTCATACGGATGATCAAGAAACAGAAGTTTTTCATACTCAAGAACAGCTTCATTATAAAGTCCCATATCCTTGAATGCCGTTGCGCTATCTGTAATTGCTGGAATATTTTCAGGAATGTAAAGCGCTTCCTTAAATATCGAGAGATCTTCTGCAGAAACACTTTGCGGAGCAGTGTTTTCTCTCTCTTCTATTTCCTTTTGCAGAGTGCCTATCTGCGTCTTTACTTTCTCCAGGAGATGTGCATCCTCTTCAGGGATTAATGGTATAACTTTTTGATAAACTTCAAGCGACTCGTCTAAAAGCCCCATCTCATGGCATACTTTTGCTTCATTTATTTTTGCGTCGACGTCCATACTTAAATCTATCTGAACATCTTCCATTTTTAGTCTCCCCTCTTTTACTAGTACTTATTTTTTAAATAAATATTTATAGTTTTTATTACTTTTTAAGTTTTTCAATAAAGGCAGTATGATATCACAATTGAGTCGAATCATTGCGACTTGGACATATACATCTACGAGAACCATCATAAAACCAAATTCAATTTTTCTTACATAAAGCATTCCGTTTTCATAAATAAGTTCAATCTCCCTATATCCTAGAATAGCATCAATAATTAAATTCCAATCCACCTTATCAAGTTTGATTGTTGTTGTAGATGACATTTCTTTAAAAATTATTTTTCCCTCATCTGTTAAAATGACTACTCCGTTTACGCCATCAATTTCCAGTATGTCTTTCAACACTTCCTTCATTAATCTACCTTATAGTAAAAGTTGTCAGTACGTCTTCTTCATTTACAATAATTATCATCCATTTTCTTACAGCATCTAACTTATTAATCACTTAAAAGTTGCAGAATTCTATCTCTGGGAGCTTTTTGATTGATTTTTAAAACTGTTGTTTCTTTTCCTGGGATCAAAACGAAATCCTTATCTTCTCCGCTGTCTATATAACTTATTTTTAATTTTCCAAGATTAAACATTAAACCGGCTTTAGCCATTTGGTCCATGAATCTGTTCCATTTAGTATCAAAATATAGATCTTCCATGCCGCTACGGTTTCCAAGGTTTGTTTCAAGCTTTTTCTTTATATCATCGATAAAGTCTTTTTCTTTCGGCCGTTCTTCTTTTGCACCTTCTAGGCTAATTTTTACATCTTCTGCGTCTTTGCTATCACTTTCATCTCTTAACCTCATTGCTTCAAGAATAATTGGCTGCAGATCACTCTGAATTTTGTTTTCCATGGGAGGACATTCATTTTGAATTGACAGAGTTACTTCATCCCATGAAAATATCTCATATGCGGCTGGCTTTCCCTGCAAATCATCTACTCGTGCGTCCAACAATTCACCATCTCTAAAGAAAAGGACACCATTTTTCTCTGAATCTTCTCCTGACAGTCTGATCGTACAGGTTTTCTGTTCGATCTCCATCAGTTGCAGGAATATACCAGAAGAAACACTATGAAGCGTACCTCCTTCTGATTCTTTTCTGAGTGTTATCAATATTTTTCTGGCAAGCGTTTCTATCATAAACGGTTTTGCAATGTAGCCAACAGCTCCGCCTTCTTTTGCTAACCGTTCCATTTCAGCGGTACTGTATCCGGTTATGACTACCACTGGAATATCTGGGTAATTTTCCATAACATGTGCCAATAGTGCAAAACCATCGGTACCAGGCATTTTCAGATCTGTAACAACTAAAGAGATTGTTTTTGAATTGAGAATATCTATTGCTTTCATTCCATCTTCAGCCAATAACAAACTGAAGGTTTCATAATATTTTTCCAGCCCATCTTTGAGAGCGAGCAGCATCTCCTGATCATCATCTACAATCAGTACACTTTTAATCATACAATTTCCTTCCCACTTTAGTCCTTAAGAAGCTTTGTCAATATCAACAATTTTAATCCCAGCAACATATTCGACAGCTTCATATTTTTTAATACTGCTTATTTTCTTTGTTATTTCATTGAGTTTATTGATTTGTTCATACACCTTTATTATTTTTTTGTAATTCTTACTGTTAGGCTCTAAATCTGACAATACTTCATCAAGCAGATTATTAACCACTGTAAGCGGCTGGTTTAGCCTATGGACAACCCCCCCTGCCATTTCCAATACACCTTGAAACTTTCTCTCCACAGACTGCTTTCTCTTTTGTTCGATATTATCAGTAACATCATGTGCGATAATCTTAATATTATCAGGCTTCATTTCATGTCTTTCAAGAAAACAATTCAATTCAATATGCCGTTCTATACCTCTGGTATCAATTATCGATAGTATTATTTCAGCGCGTTCTATTTTAACAATATCATCCAGGAAAAGGCTTAGTATCTCTTTGGAATCGGTTGTTAGAAAATCAGACAGAGGTTTCCCAGCCATCTCATTTTTACTGTGCAACCCAAAAAGAGCAACACCTGCCTTATTTATTTCAAGAAAGTTACCTTGAATATCAAGTATTAATATGGCGATCGAGTTATTATCTTCAATCTCATCCTGGCTTACAATTATTTTTTTCCCCTTTACATCACTGGTAATGTCCCTGATAGCACCATCAATGAGAATAACCATACAATCATCATCTAAAACGGCCCTTTCTGTTGCAGCGCACCAAAAAAGGCTGCCATCTTTCTTGATAAAGGAAATTGGATAGTCTACGACGCGGCCAGAATTGATAATTGACTGAATCATCGATCCTCGATCTTTTTTGTTCTTATATAAATTGATAATAGGTTGCCCGATGATCTCGTCTATTGAGCTAAAACCGAACAATTTGGCGAACTCTTTATTGCAGTATACAATTTTTCCTTCAATCGTTATACGGTATACCGCTATTGGAAGGCTGTCGATAAAATCTAAATACCTTCTAACGGAAGTATCGATTAATTTATGAGAAGTTTTGTCCAACATGGATTAATTATATTTATTAAAGAATCTATGTTTGTTCTTATGAAGCAAAAACAAGTGTGCCAGTTGGGATCTACTGAGTGAGGGTTTATATCAGAAACTAAGTCCAATTTCTGAAAGCATTTGCTCATTTTGCTGAGACCAGTCGGAAAGCTTATCAGTTAATATCTGAAGAATGCCGAGTTCTTCTGCGAGCTCTCTTATTGATTCGACAACTCCTTGTGCGAGCTCCTTATCACTAACACTGCCTGTAAATGCTATCTTACCACTTTCATATTCAAATTCAGCGGTGAACGGATCTAAAAAAGAATATTTGTCAGCCTTTTCAATAAACTTCTTTTTTAATTGATTTTTAAATTCAACTTTTTTGTTTTTCATTGATGAGATGGTTTCTTCCAGCGTGTGAAGCAATTCTTCAAGCGCTCTATGAATCGTTGTTTCTTTTTCAGGATCATTTTTTACGAGTTGATTTTCATCGTTACCGTTAGCCAACTGAAATTCGCTAACATTAAACGCACCTCCCTTCTCCTTTGTCCTTTGAACCAATTCCTCCCGGGTTTCTTTTGTAAACGGCTCATCTCCTGTCGACCAGGAACTAGAGCCCCCTACAATTTCTCCATTATTAAAAAATATGAGCGCTTCTTCTTTTCCATTGTTTATTGATACCTCAATATGCCCCGTTAACTTCTCAGCATTCATTTTCGTTATGAGTCCCTCAAGGTCTGTAAATTCTGTACTTAAATCATTATATATCTTCTTTGCATCAGGGATACTGCTCCAAAAATAAACATTCTCCGGCAATATTTTATATACACTTACAATAAAGCTATATTTAACCGCATCTTCGAAGATACGTTTTATCGCCTCCCGCCCTTTGACTTCAGCAGTTTTATCTTTTATAATTCCATTTAAAAGCTCATCTTTGTCAAAAAAAACCACCCCCTCGGTAGTTGAAGATGCAAAGCAAACAACACCAGACCCAATCTCACCCTGGTAGTGCTCAAATAGTTTGCCCAGGTCGATGTAGTAAGAATTAAGATTTTCGATTACCGGCTGTTCTTTAGGAATAACAATCATCGCCACCCCTTTGCTGCAAACAATTACCAATTAAATTTAACTAAAATAGCAGAATGATCTTTTTAATTATTAATTCTTTATCCAGATTGTAACATCAAATCGTTATTACCTTCTTCGCCTAAGTCTTTGTATCGAAAGACGGATACTATCCTGCATCCTCGATATTGCTTCGCTAAGCTCACCGATTTCATCGCCAACCGTTGTGTCTATCTCTGCCTCTAATTCACCTACGCTAATTCTATCGGCGACTTCAGTCAAATCCTTAAGCCTTTTTGAGATCCGATGCCCATATAATGAAACAATAGCGCCTACAATGAAAAGTACTAAAACAAGAAAAATAACATTTAATTTTACAGCGTTTGACTTCAATTTATTTGCCCGTTCTCTAATCGTGCTCACCTGAGAAAGAATATCATCTGAATACGCCTCAACTGAGATACCGTAAGGTGTGCCCGCAATAGGAGCGATTGCCATAAATTTTTCCCTCAACTTCTTTTTTTTATCTTTAATAAGATAGTAATTAGACGTCTCTC
>JAFDFT010000057.1 GCA_019309685.1 Deltaproteobacteria bacterium | reverse complement strand
GATCCCGAGGCCTTTCGAAGGGACCCCTTTTCTTTAACTTTTTGGAGAAGGGCCTTGTTTTAAATATAGTAAACGAGGTTGAATAGCGCTATACTCCTCAATCCGATCTCTTCTTCATCTCAACAACACGATAATATCCACCGTAATCCTTTGAAAAAGAAACCTCTCGGTATTGATCTGTTTGATCAATAATATGTCTGACATCATCTTTCTGATAATGATCGATTTCCAGGAGCAGATATCCATCGTGGTTAAGATATGTATGTGCCTCTTGTACAATATGCCGAATAGCCCCTAGACCGTCTTTTTCACTTTCCAATGCCATTCGCGGTTCATATTCACAAACCTCGGGCTGAAGCCTTCCGATGTCATCGGAACGGATGTACGGCGGATTGGACACGATAAAATCAAACAAACCCGCGTTATTTCTAAAAGTGTAAAACCAGTCTCCTGAAAAAAAATGTACTCGCTTTTCAAATCCATGACGCTTTGCGTTTTCTGATGCCACTTCCAATGCTTTTGATGAAAGATCCGAAGCAAAGAAAAGATGGTCTGGACACTGAGACGCAAGGGCAAGAACGATAGCTCCGGAGCCTGTGCCAAGGTCCAGCACTTTTTTTGCTTTTCCACCATCCGCATCCAGCAGATGAGACAGGGCCGCTTCAACAAGGCACTCGGTTTCCGGTCGCGGTATCAAAACATCTGGAGTCACCTTAAGGTCCATGGACCAAAACTCCTTATACCCCCTAATATACGCCACCGGTTCCCTGCTGACTCTTCTTTTAATCAACGCCTTAAATCCCTCCAGTTCACTGGGGATCAGCGGCCGGTCATACTGCAAATAAAGATCTATCCGTTTAATGTTTAACACATCTGCGAGAAATAGCTCAGCCGTCGTCCGGGGGCTGTCAATATCATGGGTTGTAAAGTAGGAGGTTGTCCATTTGATAAGTTCGAGAATTGTCCAGCTGGATTTACTCGGCTGTAAGTGATTCTGCATTCTGCAATGCCTGGGTCTGGTAATATGTTATCAACTCATCGATGATGCCGTCTATATCACCTTGCAATATATCTTCCAACTTATACAGAGTCAGGCCGATACGGTGATCTGTCACCCTTCCCTGGGGAAAGTTATAGGTTCTGATTCTGCCACTTCTATCTCCGCTGCCTATCTGACTCTTTCTCTCTTCTGATCTTTTTTCGTTCTGCTCAGCAATAATATTATCAAGCAGCCTGGCACGGAGTACTTTCATCGCCTTGTTCTTGTTTTTCAATTGAGATTTTTCATCCTGACATGTCACCACCATACCCGTTGGCAAATGTGTTAAACGCACCGCTGAATCAGTTGTGTTTACACTCTGACCGCCGGGACCCGTGGATCTGTATACATCAACTTTGACCTCACTCGGATCAACATGCAGCTCTACCTCATCGGCTTCGGGCAACACCGCCACAGTTACTGCGGACGTATGAATTCTTCCCTGTGTTTCCGTTGTGGGTACGCGCTGAACGCGATGCGTACCGCTTTCAAATTTAAACCTGCTGTACGCGCCTTTCCCGTGAATCATGACGATGATCTCTTTCAGACCACCCACACCGGTTACGTGTTGGTTAAGTATTTCAATTTTCCAGTTTCTGTTTTCAGCATACCTGCCATACATTCGAAAAAGATCACTGGCAAACAGGGCCGCTTCTTCACCACCGGTTCCTGCTCGTATCTCAACAATAACATTTTTATCATCATAGGGGTCTCTTGGAGTGAGCAACAACTTGAGTTCTTCTTCGAGGTTTTCCTTTTTCTCACTGAGTGTCTCTATCTCGCTTTTTGCCAATTCCTTGATCTCCGGCTCATTGTCCTCTAAAAGCTCAGTACTGTCATTAATGTCCTGTACTGTCTGCTTATATTTCCTGAACACACTCACGACTTCATTAAGATCAGAATGCTCACGGGCATATTTCTGGTATGCCTCGCGGTCACTGACAATCGCTGGATCGCTTAAAATCTTTTCGATTTCTAAAAAGCGTTCTTCAACACCTTCCAGTTTGCTAAACATTTTTTTATAAACCTATTCTTTTCCTGGGATAACTCCGGTGAGGGAAGTACTCATACAGGCAGATATGATAAAAGGATCTAAATGCTTCGATCTTCTGCTTACTTATTAAACAAAAGACAAGCCGATTTTATTTGTTATCTTTTTCTTTGTCAAATTTTTCATATTTCTTACGGAAACGGTCGATTCGGCCCGCGGTATCAATAAGTTTCTGTTTACCTGTAAAAAAAGGATGACACTTTGAACAAATTTCAACACGGATATCTTTCTTTGTTGATCCAACCTCTACAACATTTCCACAAGCGCATTTTATTGGTGTTTCATCATATTCAGGATGAATGTCATTTTTCATTGTCTTTTCAACCCCCTATTCAAGTTTACCTGTTCATGGATTTTAAAAAGCTTTCATTATTCTTTGTTCCACTCATTTTATCAAGTAAAAACTCCAGACTGTCAACGGTATTTAGTGAAGAGAGTAGTTTTCGCAATATCCATACCTTGTTTAACACATCATCCGGCAGGAGCAGCTCTTCTTTTCGAGTACCTGATTTCTTAATATCAATTGCCGGGAATACACGCTTGTCCGCAAGCTTGCGATCCAGCTGTATCTCCATATTGCCAGTGCCTTTAAATTCTTCAAAAATAACATCATCCATACGACTTCCCGTATCGACAAGGGCCGTTGCAATGATTGTGATGCTGCCTCCTTCTTCAATGTTTCTGGCCGCACCAAAGAATCGTTTTGGCCGCTGAAGCGCGTTTGAACCAACTCCTCCGGAAAGAATCTTTCCGCTGGAAGGCATCACAGAGTTATGCGCCCGGGCGAGTCTTGTAATACTATCTAAAAGAATCAAAACATCTTTTTTATGCTCCACCAGTCTCTTTGCTTTTTCAATGACCATCTCTGCCACCTGAACGTGCCTTTCCGCAGGTTCGTCAAATGTTGAACTGATAACCTCCGCGGCAACAGATCGTTGCATATCCGTTACTTCTTCTGGCCTTTCATCGATCAGCAAGACAAATGGAACCACATCTTTATGGTTGGCAATGATACTGTTGGCAATGTTCTGCAGCAGCATTGTCTTTCCGGACCTGGGCGGTGAAACAATCAACGCTCTTTGCCCAAAACCAATGGGGATCATGAGATCCATAATTCTGGTTGAATAATTATCCGGGGCGTTTTCAAGACTCACCTTCCTGTCAGGATGAAGTGGTGTCAGGTTATCAAAGAGGATCTTTTCTCTGGCCACCTCCGGGTCCTCAAAATTAACAGCCTCGACTTTTAGCAGGGCAAAATAGCGCTCCGACTCCTTGGGCTGACGAATCTGGCCGGACACGGTATCACCGGTTCTCAGATTAAATCTCCGTATCTGAGAAGGAGACACATAAATATCGTCTGGACCCGGCAGATAATTATAATCGGGCGACCGTAAAAACCCAAAGCCATCCGGCAGAATCTCCAGTGTCCCTTGCCCGTAAATGAGACCATTTTTTTCGATCTGTGATTGAAGCAGGGCAAAAATAAGCTCCTGCTTTCTCATCCCAGCTGCCCCTTCTATATTGAAATCCTTTGCCAGGTGGGTCAGTTCACTGATTTTCTTCTCTTTAAGTTCAACAACATTCATCAATTTTTCCTCTTTACCTATTAATAACGTATTTATATAAATTTATATTTTTAGAAATCGCCATGCAGCTCACATCCAGTTTTTATGTATAAGTAAAACCGTGCACATGGAAATATGTTGAAAACCACCGATAAGGAATAAAAAAATTCGCAAATTTGAATACACTACGAAATTTCGGTTAATATTTCAGTAAAGAATCCTTATTCAGAAGAGTATTGTACTGGATCAGTGCTTGCTGTTAAGGAAAATGTGAAAGCGTAGTGATTATTTTTTGAAGAACTAATTAAGGTGTTCTCTCTCCAATTTGGTGGGCTAAATCCCTTTTTATTGTTGCCAAAATAAACCATGCACTTATGTATGTCAAGTCTTTTCACTACATTTCATTCAATTTTTGATTTTTGCAAAAATATTTAACTTTTCCGGTCACCCATTTCAGATAAAGATGCATTTGCAATACGATAAAAATGCGATAGTATAACTTTTGATGACTTTTTACTAAACTATCAATTTAAAAAGATTTTAAAAACCATAAAAAAATGGCGATAAAATTTTATCCTCTTAACATGATTAACATAAACCCTTGGACCTCGAATCTTGACCCGTAAAACCTGGAGAATATAAAAAAATAATTGATACCTATTTATCCATTTAATTCAAAAGGCTGGCAACTAACGGTGTTTCCAATCTAGAAATGAGCAATTTTTCGTCCCGCCATATCGGGATGGAAAAGGGCCATTTATGGATTGGAAACTAATGAACTTATGATTCAATCACTTCCAGACATATTCCCAAAAATTAAAAACGCCTATATTGTCGGCGGATCTGTTAGAGATGTTCTCCGTGGTCAATCTCCTACAGACTATGACATCGCGGTTTTTACTGACCCGGGAAAATTCGCGGAAATGATTACGGCCAGTCAAAAAGGCCGCATTGTTGAAATCGGAAAACCTGGAAAAATGGTGACCCGTGTTATTTTAAAGGAATTCATAGTTGATATCGTCTCCGGTGCAGGATCAAACATCCACGAAGATCTGAAAAAAAGAGACTTTACCATTAACGCCATGGCCTGTGATTTATCCACAGGGGAAGTAATCGATTGTGTGGACGGCATGAAAGATCTCAAGAATAAAACCATCAGAATGGTTTCAGAAGATGCTTTTATAAAGGACCCTGTGCGCATGGTAAGAGCCTTTCGGCTTGGCGCGTCACTCGGTTTTGAAATCGAATCGTTGACGGCTTCCGCTATAAAAAATAACACGAAGCATATTAAACATTCCGCCGGAGAAAGGATCAGAAGTGAGCTGTTAAAAATATTGCGTACATCAAACGCGTCCACATTTATTTCGAAAATGGCGGACGCCCGGCTTCTTTTCGAAATCATCCCGGAACTCACCGCATTAAAGGAATGCCGGCAAAACAACCACCACCAATATGACGTCTTTGACCATACAATGAAAGCCCTGCAATATCTAGAGGCAATTATTGATGAAAACACCCATTTCATGCCCGAAAACCGTGATCTTCTTGATCCGTTCATAAACAGCAAAAAAGGCGCGCTTCTCAAATTCGCAATCCTGCTTCACGATATTGGCAAACCGACAGCCAAAACCAAAGACGAGAAATCAAGAATTAAATTCCACGGGCATGAATCCATCAGCGCTGATATGGCAGCCTCCATCTGCCGGCGACTTCGCTTTTCATCCTATGAAACGGAGTATGTGAATTTCATTATCAAAAGCCACCTCTGGCCGTTATCCCTTTATATTTCTTCCCAAAACAAAACCCTGAAAAATAAATGGATAAACCGCTTTTTTATGAAATGTAAGGACAATACCCTTGATCTTCTGTTGCATGCTATCGCGGATTTTAAGGGAAAAGATAGTGATAATAGTGAAAAGAGCAGGATATTTGAAGCTTTTGCAAAGGATATTATCCAGTCCTTTTTTATGGAGTTCATGCCGAAAACACAAAAACCACCCCTTATTACGGGTGATGATCTTGTCAAAGAACTTGGCCTGACCCCTTCACCTGTATTTAAAACACTTTTAGATAAAGCGGAAGAGGCAAGGATATCCAATGAAATCAATACAAAAGAAGAGGCATTACACCTAGTAAAAACCTTGTTGGAAAATAGGGATCATCTCCAGTGATTCTAAAAGAGTTTATAATTGAAAATATCGAATAATGAACACCGAATTTCGAATATCGAAAAGATAATTTAAAAATACAATCTAAAAAAATCAAAATTGTGATGGCAAAGTAAAAAGTTCAAGTTTCCCGCTCATAGCGGGATTTACGCTTCGCTCCAACAAACGTCACAAATCCTGAGGAATGAAACATACTTAGAGCATGCTGCATTGAGCAAATATAATTGAAATTCTCAATACTTAAGTCGTAGATACCTTTAAAAAAGCTGATTTTTGCCTGTCCCGATTAAATTCGCTTTTTTTAATCGGGGTTCAAGTTCAAGGAAGGTTAAAATTTTAATCTGCCACCGAACTTTAGCAGATTAACCACATGAATACATTGAGTATTTTTAGGATTGGAAATTTGATCATCTCGCAAAAGGTCTGATGACAAAGTAAAAAGTTTAAGTTTAAGGCGTCGCAAATCCCGCGGAATGCAGCATACTTTATAGTATGCTGCAGTGACTTGCCCTGTTAAATCGGCTCCGCCGTCTCGCAGAGCGAGAATTTAACAGGGCGAGGATGCAGTGCAACGCAAAAATTGGACTTTTTACGATGTCATCAACGCTTGACAAGGTAATAGCATTTATATACTAATGCCAAAAAATATCCTCATCCGGATGGAAGAATCGCGCTCATCCTGATAAAAGACACATAATAATTTTATTTCATAGAAAGGAACGTAAACATGAACATTTTATTTTTTGGGCCAAACGGCAGCGGCAAAGGGACACAGGGTGCAATTTTAAAAGATAAATACAACACGCCTCATATTGAATCAGGCGCTATTTTCCGGGATAATATTTCAAAAGGAACCGAACTCGGTACTAAAGCAAAGGAATATATAGATAAAGGCGATTTGGTACCTGATGAAATTACAATTCCCATGATTCTGGACAGATTGAAACAGGATGATTGTAAAAAAGGCTGGCTCCTCGACGGGTTTCCCAGAAATAAAAACCAGGCGATCAAGCTGGATGAATCCCTTAAAAAAGCGGATATGGGCCTTGATATTGTTGTGGAAATTCTTCTGGATCGTGAAATCGCTAAAAATCGAATTATGGGACGGCGGCTTTGTGTAAATGACAATAATCACCCGAACAATATCTTTATCGACGCCATCAAACCAGATGGGGATAAATGCCGAGTGTGCGGCGCTGAGCTGAAAACCAGAGCAGATGACCAGGATGAAGACGCCATCAATAAACGCCATGATATTTATTATGATGATAATACCGGCACGCTTGCATCTGCCTACTACTTCAAAGATCTCGCCGAAAAAGAAGGAAAAGTTAAATACATTACACTGGATGGCGCACCCGGTGTAAAAGACGTAACAGACGATCTTATTTCAAAACTTTAAAAAATTTGTGCATTTCCACTTGCCAACACACTTGGCATCATTTATAGTGTTTAATATACTAAAAATAACCATCCCGCAGATGTAGTTTGGCTGCTTTTGATGGAACGAAGGGGGCGAGGAATTTGAAGGACATTGAAGTCAGGGTCTATGATAATGACCTTGAAAAGGCCATGCGGATCTTAAAGAAAAAGATTCAAAATGATGGCCTTTTTAAACGTCTGAAATTAAAAAAGAGCTATGAAAAACCAAGCGAATTCAGACGACGTAAACAGCGTGAAGCGCTTCGCAGAGAAAGAATTGCAGCTTCAAGAAGAAGATAAAAACATTCCTCAAAAATCAGCCCGGCAGTCATCATTACACTGCCGGGTTTTTTTATGATCATGACGAAACAAAGTACATACAACCAGTGCCTTGAAAAAATGTTCGGCCTTAGAAGGTTCGGTATCAAGCTCGGCCTTGGAACCATCCGGAGTATTCTCAAAAGCCTTGGCAATCCGCATCATAACTTTCATTGCATACATGTCGCGGGAACGAACGGTAAAGGCTCTGTGGCCTCAACCCTTGCCTCAATTCTAACCGCGTGCGGCTACAAAACAGGACTGTACACCTCTCCCCACCTGGTAAACTTTAATGAACGGATCTGTGCAAACAACAAGCCTATCTCCAATAAAAATGTTGTTGAATCATACGAAGCAGTCAACAGGGTTCACCATGGAAATAGAGAACCCACCTTTTTTGAATTTACCACTGCCATGGCATTTTATGAATTCGGAAAACAAAACGTAGACTTTGCGGTCATCGAAACCGGTATGGGCGGGCGCCTTGACGCTACCAATATTATTAAACCTTCTCTTTCTATTATCACCAATATTTCCGTTGAGCATAGAGAATATCTGGGAAACACCATTGCCGAAATATCAGGCGAAAAAGGCGGAATTATCAAAAAGAATATTCCGGTTGTGACGGGTGTCAGGCAGAAATCCGCGATCGCTGTTTTAAGGAAAATTGCCGGGGATAAATCCGCACCATTTTATCTTCTGAGAGACGCGTTTAAGGTCAGAAAAAATCAGGGCGGAGCATTTACCTATTTTGGCATGAAGCATAAATGGCCGAACATGAAGGCCGGTCTTCAGGGGAAATATCAGATTGATAATCTGGCGCTGGTGCTGGCTGCGTGTGAGGTCTTGGAGAATAAAATCCCAAACCTCTCTTTGCAAAAAATACAAAAAGGACTTTCCCTTCACAAATGGCCCGGCAGGCTGGAAGTGGTCTCAACATCTCCTTATATTATGCTGGACGGCGCCCACAACCTTATTGCCGCGCGCAATCTTTCAAAATTTTTAAAAACTGATCTAGCAGATAAAAAAATTACCTTGATCGTGGGTATGCTTGATGACAAACCTTACACAGCCATGCTCAAGACCCTTCTTCCTGCATGCGACAAAGTAGTTTTAACCAGCCCGAAAATAGATAGAGCATTGCCGGCCGAAAAACTTTTACCTGTTGCCAGAAAGTTGACCCCGAATATACAAATGATTCCGGATGTTGAAAAAGCCATCCGGCATGCGATTAAAAATGCATCGTCCGACAGCGCGATATGCATTGCCGGTTCGCTTTATGTAGTGGGTGAAGCAAAAGAAGCGCTTGCACAGATACTCCCATTGAATAGATAAAAAAAGGGTTAATGTTTAACTTTTCAATCAGGTCTAGATATTTTCATAGGCCAAAATCGTGAATGCTGATTCGAACTTTTAAAACCAGAAATCATTGCTGAAAGTTAATACGTGATGCTGGATGCTCGATTCTGGATGCTGGCAAAAACGGATGAGATTCATTATAAATATCCAGTATCCAGAAACCAGTATCCGGCATCTATCGTCCCAGCTAGTGAGGTGACTGCCCCCTCAACTTGTCAGTTTGAGATACAGGTTCACAAAATTTTTTCAATGTTGACAGAAAAAAATCGATAAACTATCTTAAAAGGAAAGCGCCCGTAGCCCAGGGGATAGGGCGTCAGCCTCCGGAGCTGAAGATCGCAGGTTCGAATCCTGCCGGGCGTACCAATTAAAACAAAAGGTTAGCATGTAACTGCTGGCCTTTTTATTTTGCAATCTCTAAAAATCCAACCGTATACCCAACGTCCAGATTTATTTTGATACTTGATACGATAAGTTCTATTTCCTGAGCAGAAGGAATAAGAAAGGGCTTTGAGGAATTTCTATAAAAAGATAAACTGCAGATAGGATAGCACAATCATAATTTTTTACTACCAAGGTTCAATAGAAGATGGATAGACATAATCGAAACTTTTGGTTAGGC
>JAFDFT010000056.1 GCA_019309685.1 Deltaproteobacteria bacterium | reverse complement strand
AATCATATGCAATGCTGGAATTAAAAACAAAGTCATCAAATATTGAAAAGTTAAAAGGCTTGGATCATCATAAAAAAACAACTGTCGCATGGTCAGTAAACACTGACCTCATAATCGAGAAAGAGGAAAAAGGTACTGCTTCACTCCAGTCAAGACTTGATGCAGCAAAAAAATGTGTATCATGGGGATATCCCGTTGCGTTTCATTTTGATCCGATGATTATGTACGATGGGTGCGAAAAGGATTATGAAAAAGTTGTTGAATCTATTTTTTCAAATATCTCTTCTGAAAACATCATATGGATAAGTCTTGGAGCGTTTCGTTTTATGCCTTCACTTAAACCTATTATCCAAAAAAGATTTTCCCATTCAAAAATTATTTATGGAGAGTTTATACAAGGTCTCGATAATAAAGTAAGATATTTCAAGCCATTACGGATTAGCCTTTATCAACGCATCATTAATAAAATAAAAGATATTTCGCCTGACGTGCTAGTGTATTTTTGCATGGAAGATGATGAAGTTTGGAAAAAAACCCTTGGATTTTATCCGTCTGAAAGGGGAGGGCTTTCGAAAATGCTGGACAAAAACGCTATTCGTTATTGCGAACTGGATCGTCCTAGTTAATGGGTAATATTTCTTCCAGGTATATCAGGTTGGTAAATGGTCACCCTTCCCGACATGTGAAATTAGGGGCAGTTCAGAACAACTCAACAAAAGTTCAACAAATCTTCGAATCAATTACTTCTCTGACTTTATGAGAAAGATGGACAATATCAAAAGGTTTTTGAATAAAACCACAACGCTTGTCCTTTAGTATCTCTAAAGCCTTTTCATCTGCTGTATATCCGCTTGCCAGGAGAACCTTTACCTCAGGATTAATTCGTTTTAAATGCTTCCATACATCATTGCCGCTCATCTCCGGCATAACCATATCAAGAATTACAAGATTAATTTTATTCTGTTTTTCTTCATAGATATCGATCGCATCTTTGCCTTTACTCGTTGTAAAAACTTCATACCCTAACGTCTCAAGCATTTCCTTTATGTGATCAATAATGATTTGTTCATCGTCAACAACGAGAATCAATTCATCTCCGGTTAAGGCTAATTGGTTTACCTTCTCTTCTATGGCTAAACGCTTTCCAGAAACTTTCAAATAAATATCAAAAGTGGACCCTTTATCTATTTCACTGGAAACATCAATGATTCCACCATGTTTTTTAATAATCCCATAAGCTGTTGAAAGACCCAACCCACTACCTTTTTCAGCTTTTTTCGTTGTAAAAAAAGGATCGAAAATCTTTTGAAGAATTTTATTATCCATACCGATACCGTTATCCTTAATGGCGATCTTAACGTATTCCCCAGGTTGAACCTGAAATGGCTTGACAAAATTTGCATCAAGAACCAGGTTCTCAGAAGTAATAAAAATATCACCGCCTTTTGGCATCGCCTGTGCAGCATTCACATAAATATTTAAAAGAACTTGCTCGATTTGACCTTGATCGACGTTTACGGCCCATGTATCTTTCAGGTTATTTTTATGAATTTTAATCGCTTTTTTTGTCCTTCCAAACATGGTTGAAGACTTTTGAATAATTTCATTAATATCTGCGGGTTGCATTTCAAATTTACCACCTCTGGCAAAATCCAGCAATTGCTTGGTTAAATCACTGGCGCTATCAATGAGCTGCTCAATTACTTTTAATTTCTCGTAATGAGGATGCGTTGAATCGATTTTAAAGAGCATTAATGATGCTTTTCCCCTCATCCCCATTAAAAGATTATTGAAATCATGTGCAATTCCGCTGGCAAGTGTGCCAATGGAATCTAGTTTTTGTGCTTGTAAAATTTGAGTTTCAAGTCGCTTTTTTTCAGAAGTGTCGCGGACAATCGCTTGGTAACCAGTGATGCTACCATTTTTTTCTTTGTGGACATTGGCCGTTATAACACAATCCATCAATGTTCCGTCTTTTTTTCGAAGCCTCGCTTTATGGTCTTTCACATAACTATTTTCTTCAATTTCCTGCTGAAAACTTAAAAGAGCATCTATGTTCTCGTAAATTCTCTGAACGGGAATTTCCATAAGTTCTTTCTTTGTGTAGCCTAACAACAAATAAGCCGCTTGATTGACGTCTATAAATCTACCGCCACGAGTGGTAATAACAATCGAATCAAGCGAATCTTCGAATAAACTCCTGTATTTCACCTCACTTTCCTGAATCTTTTCTTTTGATTGAATTTGCTCAGTGATATTAGTGATAACCGCGAAACTACCATCAAAATCTCCATTGGAATCAAGAATTTGCTGAATGGAAAAAATCGTTGGCACTATACCCCCGTTTTTTCCCTGCATCACTAACTCAAAGGAACCTGATTCACCTCTTTCCAGCATATCTATCTTGCTTTTAAATATCGTCTGATTTTCATTATCAAAAAAAAGGGACATATTTTTATCTGTTAATTCATCTTTTGAATAACCTGTCATTTTACACAGACTGTCATTTGAATAAACAATTAATCTTTTTTTGTCCAAAACAACCAGTCCTTCCTTCATGGTTTCAACAAGTGTTCTGTATTTCTGCTCAGCCTCCAAAAGAGCTATCTCAAATAATGCTTTTTCTTTCTCTATTTTTATGCGATCAAAGCATCTATCCAATGCAGAAAAAAGTTCATCCGTGCTAAACGGCTTTTGAATAAAATCATAAGCCCCTTTTTGTAAAGATCCGATTGCTGACGCCGTTGAATTATTCTCAGACATTGCGATACATAACGTCCTGGGGCTGGAGAACTTTAACTGATCAATTAAATGGAGTCCGTTTGAATCATTCATATCTATGTTGAGCAGCAAAACCTGTACATCTAATTTTTTTAACAATTTTTCAGCATTTTTAATTTCATAAGTAGATTCAACAGTATATCCTTTTTCAGAAAGCGCATTTTTAAGGACTTTCATATAATTTTTATCAGGATCTACAATCAATAGACGTGGCTGATCTTTATGATTAGGCTTTATTTTTTTTGGCAATTTTTCACTCCATTTTAGCTTGCAAAACCCTATAGTGAAAATGAGATTATATTTTCGCAAATCCGATAAGCTATTAGAAAATAAAGTATAAGGTATATAGAATCATTTTTAAAATTACTATAAAAAAGTAAATACATTATGTCAAAATCTTAATATATTCCAAAAAAGCTTTGGAAACGTATAAACCACTTTATTTTTTGACGTAAGACCATTAGAAATAACCCGAATGATTAAAGAGCCAAAGATACTCACAATGTGTGAAAGGAGGTATATTCTACCAATGAAAAATAAATTTAACCTATTGTTATATCTAATAATATTAATTTTGATTACCGTTTCTTATGCGGATCAGCTATATAGTGTAAAAGTTGTTTTTGATGGTGATACCATTATGCTTAGCAATCGAAAGCATGTAAGGTATATCGGCATTGATAGCCCAGAGATGAATTATAAAAAAGGAAATGCATCTCCATTTGGATTTGAAGCAAAGAAAACAAACGAAAAGCTTTTATCAGGAAAGGCTATTCGGATAGAATATGATATTCAAAAAAAGGATCATTACGGAAGGATACTAGCGTATGTATACACTGCAGATGGTATATTTCTAAATAACGAAATGATTAAAAAGGGATACGCGTGGAATTTGTTTAAAGGGCCAAACACAAAATACAGTAAGGTGTTTTTAACATCCCAACATTATGCCATGTCAAACAAACTTGGGATTTGGAATAATTGGCAGGAAAAGGACGGTGTGAAATATCTCGGTAATATCAAATCAAAAAAATTTCATCATATGGATTGCACATTCGGCAAACAAATAGCTTATGCAAACAGAATAATATTCCAAAAAAAATGGGATGCCTTTTATGCTGGTTTTTCACCCTGCAGAAGATGTATTTTAAAACAAAACGGGTGAATAATCATTCACCCGTCACAATTTACTAGTTGCTTATAGGCATTTACTTGTAACTATTTAATCACGCTTCTTTTTCTTTCTTCATCTCTTCAACCAGCTTTTCAGTCATATGTGCCGGGACCTCGTCATAATGGGAAAATTCCATTAAATACATTCCACGTCCTCCTGTCATTGAATTAAGATCTGGTGCGTATGTCTGAAATTCTGCCATTGGAACATGTGCATTGATTACCTGTTTTTTCCCTTCGCTATCCATTCCCAATACTTTACCCCTTCGCCCGTTTAAATCACCAATGATATCGCCCATGAATTCGTCAGGCGTTACAATTGTTACCTTCATAATCGGTTCTAGTAAAACAGGGCTAGCCTCTTCAGAAGCCTTCTTAAAGGCAAGTGATCCAGCGATTTTAAATGCCATTTCAGATGAGTCAACAGAGTGAAACGTACCATCATCCAGCGTCACCTTAAAGTCAATGCATGGAAAGCCCGCTAATATTCCCTTTTTACTTGCTTCAACGATCCCCTTTTCAACAGCAGGAATGTATGTTTTCGGAATAGCACCACCAACAATTGCGTCGACAAATTCAAAACCTTTTCCTTTTTGCAAAGGTTCCACCTGAATCCAGCAATCCCCATATTGACCATGACCTCCGGATTGTTTTTTATGTTTACCTTGCACTCTGACCTTTTTCTTAATTGTTTCTTTATAGGGCACTTTAGGTGTTTTCAGGTTCACCTCAACATTAAATTTTCTCTTTAGTTTTTCAATGGTCGTTTCGATATGTATCTGCCCGCTGCCGTATAATAGTATTTCTTTTGTCTCAGAGTTCCTCTCTACAGAAAGAGCGGTATCTTCTTCTAAAAGCTTGGATAAGGAAGAGAAAATTTTATCTTCATCCCCCTTTGATTTGGGTTCAAGGGAGAATGAAACCAGTTTTGGCAGTGGTTCAGAAAATGCATATTGAATTTTATTTCCTTCATCGCATAATGTGTCACCTGTGGTTGTTTCCTTAAGTTTGGAAACAGCGGCAATCTCACCGGGTCCTGCCCCCTTAATCGGTTTTTGTTCCTTACCCGCAATCTGGAGTAATTGGTTAAATCGTTCTTTTGTATCCTTTTGGACATTATAAAATGTTCCATCTTCACCAAGCTTTCCTGAAACAACTTTAAATATCGTTAGGCGTCCAGCATATGGATCAGAGACGGTTTTTATTACAAATGCTGAAAAGGGTTCATTTGAATCCGGTTTACGTTCTATTTTTTCACCCAATTTTGGATCGCTGCCCTTCTTTGACCCGTTATCCAGCGGAGACGGCATGCAGTCAGCTAAAAAATCCATAAAAATATCAATCCCGATATCTTTTGTTGTAGAACCGCAAAGTACTGGAACAAATGTACGAGATATCGTACCTGCTCTCAATGCATTGTTAATATCCTCATTTGAAAGACTTTCTCCTTCAAGATAACGCTCAATAAGTTCATCATCAGCTTCAGCAACATTCTCAATAAAGGACTCCCTTTCTGTTTCAACGATACTTTTCATGTCCTCAGGGATTTCACCTTCCGTTACTTTTCCGTCCGCGTAGGTATATGCCTTCATATTGATGAGATTAACAATGCCTTTAAAATCATTTTCTGATCCAATAGGCAGTTGTAATTTAATAGGCTTAGGCTTGAACGATTGTTCTGCATCTTCAAATACCTTAAGAAAATCGGAGCGTTCCCGGTCAAGCTTATTAATGAAAATAGCGCATGGCTGTCCGAACTCTTCGGCGAATTCCCATCCTTGTTCTGTCTGGACTTTAATACCGTCTACAGCGTCGATTACAACCACAGCGCCATCAGCCGCTTGCATACAGTTTTTTGTATCTGTGAAAAAATTTTGGTCTCCTGGAGTATCAATCAGGCTGATTAAATTATTTTTCCATGTGAGTTGATGAAATGCACTGCTAATACTTGAACCTCTTTTAATTTCTTCCGGTTCAAAATCCATGATAGTGTTGCCTTCTTCGATTTTTCCCAGACGATTTGTCATACCCGATTTGAACAGTATGGTCTCAGCCAATGATGTCTTCCCTGCACCGCCATGAGAAACAAACACAATATTTCGCAAATTATTTATCGTATCAGTCATTTAAACTCCTTTTCGGTAATTTGGATTTTCTTTGTAGAGCTAATCCCACTATATGCTTATACAAAAAAAATCAATACCAAAATGTTTGATTATTGTAAATTTTCAAGCTTTTTCAGTGCCATAAAAAATTCTTTATTTCCTTTAGTCCCTAAAATGGGGGATTCAATAATATCCATGCTTTGAAGTCCGATTTTATTGAAAAATAAATTTAAATCATTGATAACCGCATCATGCGCTGCTGAATCTTTAACAATGCCGCCTTTCCCAACTTTACCTTTTCCAATTTCAAACTGCGGTTTTATTAATGGGAGTATTATCGCGTTTTTTCTGGTAAATTTGAGCGTTGAAGGAACAACAATTTTAAGCGAAATAAAGGATACATCAATCGTGACTATATTAACAGGGCAGGGGAGCGATTCAAAAGGCATATTTCTAATATTTGTTCTTTCAAACACAATAACTTTTGGATCCTTCCTTAATTTCCACGCCAATTGGCCGTAACCCACATCAACAGCAAAGACGCGTTTCGCGCCTTTTTGTAAAAGACAATCTGTAAAGCCGCCAGTAGAAGACCCTATGTCAAGACAGTCATATCCTTCTACGTCTAACTGGAAAGCAGTCAGGGCTTTTTCAAGTTTCAATCCACCGCGGCTTACATAGGGTATATCTTTACCTTTTAGCCTTATTTCTGAGTCCAAAGAGACCATCATCCCCGGCTTGCTTATCGGCTTATTATCAACAAGCACTTTGCCGGACATAATAAGTGATTTGCCCCGCTCACGGCTTTTGACCAAACCGTAATCCACTAAAAGGATGTCAATTCTTTCTTTTTTGGCAGGCACTATTTCAAGTTCAGTATTTTTTGAGCTGCATTTATTATCCCGTTTGAATCAATGCCGAACTTTGACCTTAAAAGATCCTGGGGGCCATGTTCAACAAACACATCAGGTATTCCTAAGCGGATAAGGGAAAAGTCCTTTAATCCCTGGTCATTTAAGCACTCTATGACTGCGCTTCCGAAACCGCCCTGTCGTACATTTTCTTCAACGGTAATGACTCTGGGAATTTTTTTAACGAGAGACGCAATCATATCCACATCCAGCGGTTTGACAAATCGGCAATCTACAACTGTTGCGGATATACCATTTTCACTCAGGATGGAGTGAGCCTTTATTGATTCGTAAACAGTGCTTCCGATAGCAAGAATAAGAATATCATCTCCATGCTGTAAAATATTTCCTTTGCCAATAGATATGGGTCGAATATCAGGCTCAATAGGCATACCTGCAGCTGACCCACGAGGATATCGCAGTGAAATAGGACCATTATGGTTTATGGCAGTAAGTAGCATCCTGCGTAAGTCATTTTCATTGCCTGGAGCCATAACAACCATATTGGGAAGGCTTCGGAGATAACAAAAATCGAATAATCCATTATGTGTTGAACCGTCTTCGCCGACAATGCCGCCTCTATCTACAGCAAAAACAACATGTATGTTTTCAATGCATACGTCATGCACGATCTGGTCATAAGCTCGCTGCAAAAACGTTGAATAGATTGCCACAACAGGTTTTAGGCCTTCAGTTGCTAAACCTGCCGCAAAGGTAACGCCATGTTGTTCCGCAATGCCAACATCAAAAAAACGATCAGGGAATAGCTCGGAGAATTTTACCAAACCTGTGCCTTCAGGCATAGCAGCGGTAACAGTTACTATGTTTTTGTCTGATTTGGCGAGTTCCACCATGGCATTTCCGAATACATTTGTGTAGGTGGGTATTTCTGATTTTTCCCTGATACTATTGCCTGTTTTGATTTCAAAAGATCCGACACCATGAAAATAAATTGGATTTTTTTCAGCAGGCGGATATCCTTTTCCTTTTTTTGTTGTGACATGTAAAAGCACAGGCTCATTTAATTCCTTAATATTATTAAGAATATCAATTAAATGATTGAGCCTGTGCCCGTTAATGGGTCCAAAATATTCGAAATTAAAAGCTTCAAACAGCATACCGGGAGTAACAAATGTTTTGAATGAATCCTCCGTTCTTTTCGCAAACTGATAAATATCATCACCGAATTTTGGAAGTGATTTTAAAAAATATTTAAATTCTTTTCTTAAATCCTGAAGGTATTTTATCGATAACTTTCTGCTTAAAAATGAAGATAAAGACCCTACATTTTGTGAAATAGACATATCATTATCATTCAGTATAACTATGATATCTTCTTTTTTGAAGTCACCTGCCTGGTTCAGCCCTTCAAACGCCAGACCAGCAGTCATTGATCCATCGCCTATAACCGCAATAACTTTGCAGCGCTCATTTTTAAGGCGTTTTCCAGCCGCAATGCCAAGGCCGGCTGAAATGGATGTACTGCTGTGACCTGTTGTAAAAGAATCAAATTCGCTTTCACTCATTTTAGTAAAGCCGCTCAATCCATTATGTGTTCTAAGGGTATGAAACTGTTCCCTACGGCCTGTGATCAATTTGTGCGCATACGACTGATGTCCCACATCCCATATTACTTTATCATTTGGCGTATCAAATACATAGTGAATGGCAATAGCCAGTTCAACAGCACCAAGACTCGATCCAAGATGACCACCATTTTTTGAAACCACTTCCACAATAATTTTACGGATTTCTGCGGCTAAAATTCGCAGCTCATCTCTGTTTAAATGTTTTAAATCTTTCGAAGAATCTATTTTATCCAAAAAGCTCATCTATTTCCTGTTAAAATGGTTAAAGTCTATTTTTCTCTGTTAATTATATATGTAGCGATATGACGAAGCGGATCAGATTTTTTATCAAAAATATCAAGCGCCTGCAAGGCGTTATTGATAAGCGTTTCTGATAGATTTCTGGATTCCTTAATACCTAGGAGGGAAGGGTAGGTGCTCTTATTTCTGTTTTGGTCAGCACCTGTATTTTTACCCATAATAGATGGGTCTCCCTGAATATCAAGGATATCGTCTGATATTTGAAAAGCAAGCCCAATATTATTTGCATAGTCTTTTAGCCGATCTATTTGATTGTCATTTCCACCATTTAATATTCCTCCTGTAAGAACAGACGCTTCTATAAGACAACCTGTTTTGAGCCTGTGCATGGCTTCTAATTCATACAGGTTTAGATGTTTTCCCTCTGATTCTATATCTTGCATCTGTCCTTCAATCATTCCCTGGTAACCAGCGGCACGTGATATGGAATGGATAACGTCTAACCAATTCACAGCATCGATGCTTTTATTATTATTGAAAGAGGAAAGCAATTGAAAGGCCATAGTCAGCAAAGCGTCACCAGCAAGTATTGCAGTGGCTTCATCAAATTTAATATGACATGTTGGTTTTCCTCGTCTCAAATCGTCATTATCCATTGAGGGAAGATCATCATGTATTAAAGAATACGTGTGAACCATCTCAATGGCACATGCCGCTGTTAAAACATCATCAGGTATTGGGAGCCCAATTGCTTCGGCTGAAGCAACGCATAA
>JAFDFT010000402.1 GCA_019309685.1 Deltaproteobacteria bacterium | reverse complement strand
GGGCCGGGTGGTATAGGGATTATAAAGATCTCGGGAATGGATGCGCTGCAAATTGCCCGTTCAATATTTAAAAGGACTGGAGCCAACAAGGGTGGATCGGAAAGAAATGAAAATAGTATTGAACAACTCTTTGAGTCACACAAGCTGGTTTTGGGAAATATTATAGATCCTGAAAATGGAAACGTAATAGATGAAGTTCTTTTAACATATATGAAAAAACCCAAATCCTACACAATGGAAGACGTTGTAGAAATTAACGCCCATGCAGGACCTGTGGTATTGAATGCTATACTTGGTCTTGTGTTAAAAAATGGAGCGCGGATTGCTGAACCGGGCGAGTTTACAAAAAGGGCGTTTTTAAGCGGAAGGATTGATCTTACCCAGGCCGAAGCTGTTGTTGATATTATTCAATCAAAAACGGAAAAATCTCTCGAGATCGCAGTTTCGCAAGCTGGAGGTTACTTTGGAAGAAGAATTGAAAAGATACGAAATTCACTCCAGGAAATACGTGTCTCTTTGGAAGCTGCCATAGAGTTTCCGGAAGATGCCGAAGACGATTTCAACAGTGACCATTTAATTGAATTGCTTGAACAGAGTGTGGTTTCTAAAATAAATGAGCTTATCCAGTATTATAACGATGGGTCTGTCATAAGACATGGTCTTAAGCTCTGTATTACAGGAAAACCAAATGTTGGGAAATCGAGCCTTTTGAACTGTTTGGTTCGCAAGGATAGAGCGATTGTTACTTCTATCCCTGGAACAACACGCGATGTCGTTGAAGAGGTGATAGATATTGACGGGATACCTGTAAGCATTTCAGATACAGCGGGTCTTCACGAAACCGAGGATCCGGTGGAAGTCATAGGCATGAACAAAGCATGGGATTATATTATCGGGGCCGATGTGATTCTTTTTATGATAGACGTCAGCTCTGATGTGGATACCGATGATAAAAATATCTTTGAACGGATTAGTGAAAAGAAAATTATACTTGTTATAAACAAGTCAGATCTTGTTGATGAGAACTATATTCCCGGCATACCTGATGAGTGGAAAGAGCTCCCAAAAATCAAAATATCAGCGCTCTATGATAAAGGTGTTGAGGAGTTACGAGATTTGATTAAAGAGGTTTCGATTGGTCAAACCGATGAAATTGAGAATGCGATGATCCCCAATCTGCGGCAAAAGTGTGCTCTTGAAAAAAGCCAAAAAGCAGTGCATTTAACCGTTGAGGGGTTAAGAAACGGTTTGCCGGGGGAACTGGTGTCAATGGATATTGGAGAAGCGATAGATTGCCTTGGAGAAATCCTGGGGATTAACACGGGGCAGGATATCCTTGGAGAAATTTTTAGCAGGTTTTGTATTGGAAAATAAGGACGAGATCTTTGAAAAACTACACCTTTTGCTCGGTTTCGGTGTCATGCTCAAATTTTAATCCTCGAAACACTCCGTACATTCCCGCGGCTAATCCGCCAAAGTTCGGTGGAGGATTAAAATAATAGCCTTCCTTGAACTTGAAAAAAATTATAATTTTTCTAAGGCCTCGAAGCATGCGAGAAACCAAAAAGGCTTATCCTGAAACCCCAGATATTTAGCCACTGAAAAGGTCTAAGCAAGATAAGGGAGATATGGCCTTTCGAAAAATGGCACTATCTCGGATTATTTAGTATTTGCTTTGGGCGGCGCAATGTTTAACTTATAATTCCAAACAAATTGTTTCACGTGAAACAATTTGAGGAATAATGATAGAGAAAAGGAGTTAATTTATGGATATTGATTTAAAATCCTTTTTAGACAGATATGAAAAAGTTTCAGCACAAGCTGATGCGGCATTTAAACATGTTAGCGAAGCGCATCCTGAGCTGGTTCGTTGCAAAAAGGGATGTTCGGATTGCTGTTATGCTTTGTTTGATCTGACGTTAATAGAGGCACTATATATAAATTATCAATTCAACGAGAAAATGTCGGGCAATGAAAAGACCCGTTTGATTGAAGAAGCCAACAGAATTGATAGGGCGACCTACCGAGTCAAACGAAAAGCATTTAAAGATGTTTCGGGTGGGAAAAATGAAGTGGAAGTGCTCATGGAGTTGGCTAAAGAGCGTATGCGATGTCCCCTTTTAAACAAAGAGGATCTTTGTCTTCTTTATGAAAACAGACCTATTACCTGCAGAGTATATGGCATTCCCACGTCAAGTGGAGGCATGGGACATACGTGCGGTTTGTCTGGATTTTCTGAAGGCGCTGAATATCCAACGGTTAATTTGGATGCCATTCAGAAACAGCTCCTTCAAATAACTTCTGACTTCTTAACAAAAATTAAATCAAAAAATATTAAGATGGTCGATATGCTTATTCCTTTATCGATGGCAATTATTACCGAGTTTGATGAAGTGTTTTTGGGCCTAAAGGAAAACCAGGAAAATGAATCCGGGGAAAAAGCGAGGAGAAAAAAATGAGCGATCTCCTATCGGAAGAAGAGAAAAAGAAAGCGATCTTTGACAGCATGTCCCCGAGACGGCAAAAACATATTCTGAAAAAAGGGTATGAGAAATGGGATCCTTTTCAAGAGCCAAAAGATCCAATTGATATTAGAAAAGATAAAACCAATAGGACATCTCAAATGCTTGTGAGAGAGTTTCTTCAGACCCGAACAGAGGATGAATACAGTAATTCGTATGGAAGGGGTGTGCTGGATATTTGCATCGGACTTGTTAACGATGATGATATGTACAGGGGTATGTTTGAGTTTTCATGCTGGTATCAAGATCTTTTACGAAAGGAAGGACACAAACCCGAATAATACCTGTGAAGAAGATAAATTCCCAAAAAAATTTTTAAAAATCCATCAGAGGGCCGTCAAGGGCTGAATTTTGGGTTTTTAGAAAAACACAATATCTGGTATGCGGGAAGAGCCAATTGCGCAATATAAGCCAAATGACGGGTTCGCGAAAAAATTCAAGACAACTGCCCGTAATATATTAATATTCTAGTATAAATCACTAAAACTCATCTAAAAAACATCCATTATCCTTAAAAATCGCCGTAAAATGATAAAAAATAGTTTGTGTGGCGCTTGTTCAAATCTTGTAGTATAATTTTCTAAATCTGTTTTTTTGAAAACCCAATATAATGTTCTTCAATTTATATATTGGTTTTAAGGTCATTGAGTGCGAAGCTCTTTCGCTATTTTCTGAATAAGCTCCGCCTCCAAGTAACTTCAGACTAGCTTAAAAACCAGGGGGCTGTGGAGCCAGTTCTGAACGAAATATTTTGTGAAAGAGCAAGTGTTTCAAAAGAGTATTGCTTTGCCTATTTGTTTTTCGATAGGACAGGGAAAAACACACTATTA
>JAFDFT010000401.1 GCA_019309685.1 Deltaproteobacteria bacterium | reverse complement strand
ATCGGTGAAACTCCTTTATTTGGGAATATAAATCAAATCTCTTGAGGACTTCCTTCACCTGCAGTTCCTGATCTGTTGAGCGAATACAAACCCCATGGGTAATCTCCTTTCGCTGAAGCAGCTGCCTGTCCCGTGTCAAAATAATCCGCTTTTCCTGGATAGATTTTCGAATGATTTCAGTATCAACATCTTCCTTGCTGTATTCCGCATCAAAGCCAAGGAGCCTTAGCAGTTTAGCAAGCTTACCTAAATGGGTAGCTAAAATAAAAGCACTCTTTCGAAGTGGTGTTTCTCTGAGTTTTAAAATAGGAGAAATATCAATACTTTCAAAAACTGGATACACAGAAACCAAATCCGCGTTTTTAAGTGTATGGTCAAATCCAACTGATTTTCCATTAACAATAATGAGGTCAACCTCTGTACGCGGCACGCCCAATGCCTCGATGGGATCTTTTATGGCAGGATTCCCATTAAATCGATAGTCAAAGACTTTTTTTCTTTTGTCAGGAGGAAGGAAATCGTTGAGTTCTTCATAAAATCGAAATGAGGCGGTATTGTCAAATACTCGATTTGGCATTATGACTTTAGGGGTATAAAATCGTTACTTGTTTTTAGAAGAAAGGATTCAGGGATTCGAGGGTTCAAGGATCCAAGTGGCTATCAAATCTTCATGGATTTCCAGTCCTTCACTAGAATCCTTGGACCCCTGGCACCTTGAATCCTTTTAAGGTCTGACGTTTTAGTAATATGATCTTTTCAGTTGATCTATTCCTCTTTATAGCAAAGAAGCGTTTCTAAGCGTTTTTTACATCCTCTTTATCTCTTTTTACAGCGCACAGACTGCCGCACATAGTGCAGTGATCCTGACCCTTGCTTTCCGAGTTCTCTTTTCTTTCCCTTGCCAGATCCGGGTCCAAAGAATATTTGTAAATTGTTTCCCAATCAAAATCTCTTCTGGCTTTTGAAACGATGTTGTCGCGTTCCAATGCGCCTTGTACACCTTTAACGATATCGGCCGCGTGCGCGGCAATCTTTGAAGCGATGACGCCTTGTCTTACATCATCTTCTGTAGGAAGACAAAGATGTTCCGCAGGTGTGACATAACAGAGGAAATCAACGCCGCTGGCCGCGGCAAGAGCGCCGCCAATAGCGCCGACAATGTGATCATACCCTGGAGCGATATCTGTGGTAAGCGGTCCCAGCACGTAAAAAGGAGCATCGTTGCAGATCTTTTTTTCAAGCTGGACATTCGCTTCAACTTCATTGAGCGGTACATGGCCCGGGCCTTCTACCATTACTTGAATGCCTCTTTTTCTTGCACGGTCAACGAGTTCTCCAAGCACCAGAAGCTCCGCAATTTGTCCCCTATCGGTTGCATCGGACTGCGCGCCCGGACGGAATCCATCGCCAAGACTTAATGTGACGTCATATTTTTCGCAGATATCCATGAGTCTGTCATATTCTTCGTACAAAGGATTTTCCTGCTGATGATGATTTACCCAGTGTTTGATCATGGAGCCGCCTCTACTGACTACACCGAGAATGCGTTCATCATTTTCAAAAAATGATATGGATTGCTTTGTAATTCCGGCATGAACGGTCATAAAGTCAACACCGGTTATGGCCTGTTTTTCAATCTCTTCAAAGAGCATATCCGCAGTCATATCCATAAGGTCCCTGCCATCCTGAGTCAGTTTTGTGGCAACCGCGTAAATCGGTACGGTTCCAATCATGACAGAAGATTGTTTGATGATAGATTCACGAGCAAAATCCAGATTGCCGCCTGTAGATAGATCCATGACGCTGTCAACCCCATATTTTTCCGAAATTTTTAATTTTTTAATTTCTTCGGCCAGGTTGCAGTGTTCTTCTGAAGTGCCGATATTGGCGTTTATTTTTGTTTTTAACCCAGCACCAATTCCCCTTGCTTCAAAATTATGAT
The DNA here is from genome assembly GCA_019309685.1 of Deltaproteobacteria bacterium. Classification (GTDB taxonomy): domain Bacteria; phylum Desulfobacterota; class Desulfobacteria; order Desulfobacterales; family JAABPS01; genus JAABPS01. The sequence goes on along the minus strand of JAFDFT010000401.1, from coordinate 1,413 downwards.
TGATATTTTTAGGGATGACGAGCCGGCCTATGGCAACTTCACCGCAAATCCAGTCCGGATCTTTGTTTTCGTATTTTGCGACGGCGCGCATTTCGGGAGTGATTACCCCTTTCAGGGCTGATTGCATTTGTGTCATGATAGTTTCCTTTTGATTCTTCTCCAATTTAGTTGGAGAAGAAGGTTTGAGGACCCAAGGATTCAAGGGTCCAAGTGTTTGTTTTATATCAATACTTTAATTGCAATTATATTGTCGGTTCATAGCAGAGATAATGCCTATTTTCGAAAACAAAATCATAAGTGAACAGTGGCTAAATTTTTCAGGTTTCAGGTGTCAGTTTTCAGGAAATTCTGATCAGTGATTAGCAAGAAATCATCATACCATCTCAGTAACGGTGCTTGCTTGAATTTTTCCGCCAAACTTTCAGATTCATAAGCATTTAACTCGAATTCGGGAATCCTTGACTCCTAGAATCCTTTTAGGGTCATAAACTCTTTTAGGAATAATGTTTATTTAATATCTTCATAAAAATCTATTCTATAGTTTCGCCTTTTCATATAAATCAAAGAAATGATGCGTGGGTCCGCATCCTTTGCCAATGGAAAGAGAATGTCGGATCGCACCCGTGATGTATGTTTTTGCATCGGTCACGGCTGTGTAAAAGTCGTTGCCCAATGCAATATTAGCAGCAATTGCCGATGAAAAGGTACAGCCTGTACCGTGAGTGTTTTTTGTATCAATTCTTGGACCTTGCAGGTCCTTGTATGTATGGCCGTCAAACAGAATATCCGTTGCTTCATTTTTATCCAGATGCCCCCCCTTAACCACAACTTTTTGTGCGCCCAATTTTAAGATCTCACTGGCGGCAATTCTCATTTCATCCATTGAATTGATTTTTTGTTGCGTGAGCGCTTCGGCTTCGTGGATATTTGGCGTAACGACTTCAGCCAAAGGGAAAAGATTTTTAATGAGAGCGGCTTGAGCATCTGTGTTTAGCAACTTGAATCCGCTTTTGGATATCATCACCGGATCAAGGATGACTGGTGGCAGATTTACCTTTTTCAGAGCGCTCGCAATACTTTCAATGAGCGGAATACTCGATACCATACCGATTTTAACAGCGTGGATATCCGCATCGTCAAATAGACACATAATCTGGTCATATACTATTTGGGGCCGCATTTCCTGGATGTCGTAAACTTTTTGTGTATTTTGTACGGTGACGGCCGTAATTACACTCATGCCGAACACGCCATGTGCTTGAAATGTTTTTAGATCAGCCTGGATGCCGGCTCCGCCTGACGAATCAGATCCGGCAATGGTTAGAGCAATTTTCATGACTTACTCCTTGATGGTTTCGTAAAATCCCGCTTTTTGCCCAATTTCTGCGTCAGGCTCAAATTTTAATCCGCCAC
>JAFDFT010000400.1 GCA_019309685.1 Deltaproteobacteria bacterium | reverse complement strand
TTTTTTGGAAAAGGGATATTGTCTACTGGATGACAGTTTGCTTCTGTAATGGCTCCTACAGAGGCCCAACGGGTATGGCATGAAACAGTATGATACGTGTACTCAAACGTAGATAGAGTCTGAAAAGTTAAATCTTTTTTTATTTGTTCGCGTAAAAATCGAACATTATCTCCAAGACTTCCTATTTCAGCAGCAACCTTATAAACAAATGAGATGGAAACAAGATCCGCACCGGATTCATCTTTTGTCTTTCCTACACTGATGCTTTTATTCATCAGAAAATCATGTTCCATGCGTTTTTTTAGCTGATCTGCTAGATGTTTAGACTGAATGCGCTTCATGAATTTGTCATATTCTGTTTCATTTAGAATAAACATCAGCGATATCCCAGCGGAGTCCCTACCCCTGACCTCAAGACGATTCAGACTGTTCAGTGCAGCATTGATATGTTTAATAATGTTAACCTGAGCGTTGGAAGGCGGCTCATGTTGCGCCTTTATAAGAGCTTTGACTTTTGTGACATTGTCAATGATTTCGCTATCAAGGCACCATGCGATATCCTTCAGAGATTCAATGCGACATGATATTGTATCAACAGCTTCCGGCGACAACCGTCCCATATTATCAATGAGCCATTTTGATTCTGATTCCAACAGCTCTGTAAGACGTTTTGATGATTTTGAGATGTCTTCCTGCTTATTTTTGCTGGAAAAAATCATATAAAAGGGATTTCCGTTTTTCAGTCTCTGAACCTTTTTCAGCAGGGACTTTATAAGCTCCTGTCCTCCCAGATAATCGGAATGAAGGGAAAGGTCTTTAAGAATACATTTTTTGTGATTATTTTTTTGAATCTTACGGATGGTGTCGTTTAATGATGGGATGTCGAAGTCAGTATTTTTATCATTGCTGCTTTTGTACGCGATAATTCCGGCAAGCCCGCAAAAAAGAATATGTTGCGAATAGGGGAAGAATACAATGGAGGTGTCTGGAACGCGTGTGATAGTTCTTCCGAAATAGATCTTAGCGGAAAGAAGGAAATCAATTTTTCCGGATATATGGTGGAGACAAGAACAAATTCTGTTTAACATCTTTTTTTGCCTTTCATGTTTTTTCGGAAAGAATCTTGCGTACCATGTCAAGATCTTCAGGTCGGTCGACACCGATGCTCCGATAACGAGTTGTTACTACCTGAATAGGTATGCCATTTTCCAACAGCCGGAGCTGTTCGAGTTTTTCTGCGGTTTCCAGCAGGCTTGGGCCCAATGAAACAAACTCTTTAAGGATATTCATGCGAAATGCGTACAGACCGATATGGACATAGTATTTGCCTTTTTGGTTATTATGAGGGTGGGGAATAATCGCGCGTGAAAACAAAAGCGCTTTACCGTCTTTAGCAAATACCACTTTGACCCGGTCTGGATTTTCAGCTTCCGTTAAATTAATTTTCCTTGCCAGCGTTGTTACACCCACTTCAGGATTTGAAAAAGGTTGGATAAGGCTGGTGAGCATATTGGGTTCTAGCAGTGGCTCGTCTCCTTGTATGTTAACGACAACCGAATCTTCGGGAACAGGTATTTTCCGGGCTGCTTCAAGGACTCTGTCTGTTCCGCTTGCGTGGTCGTTACGAGTCATAATTGCCGGCACTTCAAGTTTTTTTGCAGCTGCATAAATTTCATCATTATCTGTTGCGAGAACGACCTGATGAAGATCCGGACATTTGCTTGCTTGATGATAGACATGCCAAAACATGGGTTTGCCGAGGATATCGGCCAATGGTTTACCGGGGAAACGGGTAGAGCCAAAACGTGCGGGAATGATACCATAACATTTGGGGGTTGTGTCCATGGCAGGGAAATTCCTGGGCGCTTACTTAAGGGGCGTGCCCGGTTTTATTTTTTTGTCCAATGTTGCGATGACTGATTTGCTTCCATCGACTGCCGCAAGCAGCATGCCATTGGAAATGACTCCCATCAACTTGGCAGGTTTGAGGTTTGCGACAATTATCACTTGACGTCCGATCAATTCATCCGGATTGTAACTTTCTGATATCCCAGCAACAATGGTTCGTTTTTCCTTTTCACCCACATCTACTTCGAGTTTTAGCAGTTTTTTTGCTTTGGGGATTATCTCTGCGTTTAGAATGGTGGCCGTTCTGAGGTCTATTTTAGATATATCGTCAATGGATATTTCAGATTTAAGGTTCTTTAAAGACATTGGGGTATCTGCATCATCCGGTAATTCGGATTTGATTTTATCAAGATCTATTCTTGGAAAAAGCGTTATAGATTTTGGAAGCTGAGTGCCTGCTTTAAGAGATCCCCATTTTTTTAAGGTTTCAACAAAATAACATGACAGGCTTTTTTCAGGTGTCTGTTTGATGCCAAGGTGCTTTGTCATCTTATCTGCAGTTTCCGGCATGATGGGATATATCAGGCCCGATACAATTCTTAATCCTTCAAGAAGATTGTAAATGACGACTTCGAGCTGACTTTTCGCTGTTTTATTTTTCGCAAGAACCCAGGGTTCGGTGGAGTCAATATATTTGTTCATATGACTGATGAATTTCCATATTGCCGCAATTGCCTTATGGAAATCAAATGATCCCATGGATTTTTCATATTGGTTAATGGCTGTAAGAGCCTTGGTTTCCAGACTAAGCTTAGATTGTTTTTCTACCTCGGGGTCTATATTGGGTGCTATTCCTTTGAAATATTTATGAGTCATTGCCAAAACCCGAGAGAAGAGATTGCCAAGATCATTGGCAAGATCTGAATTTATTCGGTGCGCCAAAGCATTTTCACTAAAATTAGAGTCAAGACCAAAAACCATTTCACGCATGAGGAAAAATCTCAGGGCATCAAGGCTGTAAATGTTTTTCAGTTCTAGCGGCTCAACCACGTTCCCAATGCTTTTAGACATTTTGCTTTGATCAACATTCCAGTAACCGGAAACATTTAAGTGCTTATAAATGGGTATGTCCGCGGCTTTAAGCATGATGGGCCAGTATATTGCGTGAGGTTTAAGAATATCTTTGGCTACGATATGCTGGACAAATGGCCAATATTTCTTGAACAGATCTCCGTCAGGATAGCCCAATGCTGAGATATAGTTGAGAAGCGCATCGAACCATACATAGGTTACATGATCGTTGTCAAAAGGTAGGGTTATTCCCCACTTCAGACGGGATTTTGGTCTGGAAATGCTGAGGTCTTCCAGCGGTTCACGCAAAAATGACAGCACTTCGTTTTTGTATCTTTCCGGCCTGATGAAATCCGGGTTTTTATTTATATGGTCTATCAGCCAGTTCTGGTAGCGGCTCATTTTAAAAAAATAGTTAGACTCTTCAATCATTTCA
>JAFDFT010000399.1 GCA_019309685.1 Deltaproteobacteria bacterium | reverse complement strand
GATTACTTGCCCACCGTAACCTTGCAATATAATTACTACCAGCTTGGAACCGAGTGGGATGTTCGGGGGGGTGAAGGCATACTGGATACCTACTCCTGGGATGTGGTTGCTGAAGCGCAATGGAACTTCTGGGAGTGGGGGCGGTCTTATTTTCAGGTAAAAGAGAAGGAAAGCCGCGTGAAACAAGCACAGCTCCAATTGCAATCACTTGAAGATCAAATCCTGTTGGAAGTAAAGCAGGCGTATTTAAAAACAAGAGAAGCCGAAAAAAATATTATCACCCTTAAAAAAGCAATCCATCAGGCCAGGGAAAATTTCCGAATAACCAAAGAGCGCTACAAAGAACAGATGTCAACTTCAACAGATGTGCTTGATGCGCAAACACTTCTGTCACGAACCATGACTAATTATTATAATGCGTTGTATGACCTGAAGTTGTCAAAAGCGTCTTTGTATAAATCCATGAGCGTGGAGTCTATCCAATGACGGACATTAAAACCAAAACCCCGACAATCCGCCTATTCCATGTGCGCAAGCGATACGGCGCGAAAGCAGCACTGCTTGATGTGACCCTTGATATATTCAAAAATGAATTTTTATTTATTCATGGGCCTAGCGGCGCGGGAAAAACAACTCTGCTCAAACTGCTCTATCTCGGCGAACACGTGTCCGAAGGTCAGATCCTTATTGATGGAATGAATTTGGCTCGGATTTCAGCAAAGCGGGTACATATGCTGAGAAGAAAATTCGGTATCATATTTCAAGATTTTAAGCTGATTCCCACGAAGACTGTGTTTGAAAATGTGGCGTTGGTTTTAGAAGCGGCCGGAAAACCCAACCGAGCGATTCAAAAAAAGGTGAGAAGCGTGCTTCGTGCAGTAGGGATGGAAGAAAAAGCAAATTCATTTCCTCCTACTTTGTCCGGCGGTGAGCAGCAAAGGGTGGCTATTGCCAGAGCTGTGGCTGGTGATCCCAAAATCATTCTGGCCGATGAGCCCACCGGTAGTTTAGACCCAGATTCAGCTGCATCCATTATGGAACTTCTTAAAGGATTTCATACGCGTGGTGCTACAGTGCTTTTGGCAACGCATAACAAAGAACTCGCATCTAAAATGGCATCTCGTACCATCTATCTAAACCAAGGTACGTTAGAGATCACTCATCCGTCGTAAATAGTTACATGGTATGTCCTTGTTTCCTTTGGTTATTCTCCCTTAATTGGGAGAAAGGGTCCGGGGGTTTGGGGATTCCCCGCTCAAAGTCCGGGATCTTATTTTAAAGGGTAAACCATGGGAGCATTTAGTGCCGCCAGTGGTTGCTCTATACATTAAAAAATGGAATATCAAAGATCGGCTTATGGAGATCAAAGAAAAGTACGATAAAAAATGAATTCTGTTATCCGAAAAAAACAAGTGAATGTATTTCTATGGATTCCTCCGATAATTTGGATTTTTTAGAGAACCAGAAAGAAAAATATACATAACGGTCATCATTCGTCTACACAGCCTTCATCACCCGGCCCACCGAAAAGTCGGAGGACAAGCTTGTCCGGGTGACCCAGGGTTACAGATAAAATTATTATGTTTATACTTTAACAAATAAAAGAATGTATAGAATACGTTGGTATCTGGATACCCCGGATGAACCGGAGCATGATAAAGGATGTTCACTTGTTTTTTGTGGAAAATCGGTAAAATGAATTTCTTATTCGGACTTATTAAAACTATCTGGCTGGCGTTCTGGATTTGTCTCGCCACGCTAATCGTATTTTTTCCAATCACCCTGACGGCCCTGCTTAGCAGGAGCGGGAACCTGGCATTTAGTATCTCACAAGTCTGGGCGTGGGTTGTGCTTAAGGTTACATTCACGCGTTCATCAGTTAAAGGCAAGGAGAACATAAAAAAAGACGAATCATACGTTGTCATATCCAATCATCAGTCTCATTTTGATATTCCTGTGTTGGTGACAAAACTGGGTATTCAGTTTCGCTGGATTATCAAAAAAGAACTGTTAAAGGTTCCTTTATTTGGTTACGCATTGTATGCGTCAAGAAATATCTTTATCGATCGGTCCAATAAAAAAGAGACCATAAAGAGTATTCACAAAGGCATTAAACGTCTTCCTAAAGGAACCAGTTTGTTGTTTTTTGCTGAAGGAACGAGATCGCCAGATGGAAAAATCCATGCATTTAAAAAGGGCGGATTTGTAACAGCCATCGAGGAGCAAATGACGATTTTACCAGTTACAGTGAATGGAAGCAGAAAAGTACTTCCCAAAGGAAGTATTGTGTTCTCGCCGGGAGCTATTGAACTTGTCATTGGCGATCCTGTTGACACATCGGGTTATACAAGTGACAGGATCGAAGAGCTGATTCAAGAAACGAGAGATATTATTATATCAAATTTCCAGTAATGGCAGTCCAATATAGTTGAATGCTCATACATTTGCCTCCTCCTTGTATTTATATCATGTTAACGAGGAGCTCTCAACTAACACCTTTCTTATTAAAATTTGTCTAATTTGGACTGAAACAGTATACTACAGAAAAAGTACACTGCTGAATTAATCATTACAATTTAATCGTAGTTGTATTTTTATAAAAATTTGATAGTGATATAGTAAAAATCTAATAACATGGCATAGGAGTTATGGCTTTGTTAAATACAGATCATGTGCAGGCAGTCATTAAAGCTATCAATCAGGGGCCCTATTTCAAACATTTGTCTATGCCTGTTAAAGAGATGGGAATAGGGTATTCAATTGTTGAACTTAAAGTGGGTAATGAGCATATGAATCCTTTTGGCGGGATTCATGGAGGGGCTTATGCTTCTGTAATCGATACAGCTGCATACTGGTCCGCATACTGCGAACTCGATGAGAGGGTTGGATTGATATCGATTGACTTGAAGATTGATTATCTGGCTCCAATCAGCGATGGGGTAATTACGACGAAAGGACGAAGTATTAAAATCGGTAAATCAATGTGCTTGGCAGAAGCAACTGCTACAGACAAAGACGGTAAATGGTTAGCGCATGGGACATCAAAGATGATGGTAACAAAAGGACTCCAGACAATCGAAGATGCATTTAGCTTTACAAGTTCTAAGGCTCTTCCTCCAAAATTTATTTAACGAGAAGTGGCATATTATCTAATTTGACAAATACATACACCGGAAGCCCTTCGCTCGGCTTAGGCTTCCAGTTATAAAGCATTATAAACGGTTAAAAACGATCAGTATGGCAAAAAATATTGAAATTAAGGCTTCATTGGATAATTTAAGTTTATGTGTAACAACGGGCGTCTTAAACTTCGAATTTTTTCTTATCAAAAAGGGGAGATTGTTTTTTACAATAGAAAAAACGAATGTGGGCCGAAAATGAGTGAATATTTTATTTCTGAGACTCATGAACCGGACAAATTGCTTCAGGTGCTTGAAAAATCATTTGGAATTCATGGAGTAGTAAATAAAATAAGAAAGCTATTTCTCATAGGCCGGACCCGTGTCCATATTGACAATGTGGAAACCCTGGGGGATTTTATAGAATTTGAGGTTGTGTTGTCTGAAGATGAGGATGCAAACATAGGCAAGGATGAAGCGAACAACTTAATGAATCAATTTGGAATTAGAAATGATAATTTAATTGAATGTGCGTATGTCGATTTAATAAAAAATAAAAACTTATAACAAGCGCATAAAGCGGACTGCGATCGCGGTCATCTATATGCAACCTTTTTAACCCGAGCCCATGAAGAGGGAGAAGAAAATGAAAAAGTTTATCATGATAATAACGGGCATTCTGATCGTCCTGGTGTTTGTGATCGGGGCATTTATTATATCTGCCTGGGCGCCTGACCGCCCGGTGTCTGAACTAACAGCCCGTTGGGCGCAGCCGCCATCCGTGTTTATGGAAGTAGCGGGCATGAATGTGCATCTGCGAGACGAAGGACCGCGAGATGATTTGCAGCCCATTGTGCTGCTTCATGGTACATCGTCATCTCTGCACACCTGGGAAGGATGGACGCAAATGCTAAAGGCTAAACGCCGCGTAATCCGCTTCGACCTGCCCGGTTTCGGCCTTACCGGCCCGTCTCCAAACAATGTCTACACCATTGAAAGTTACTCACAATTTGTCGTGGCTGTGCTGGACAAACTCGGAATCCAGCGCTGCACATTGGCCGGCAACTCCTTTGGCGGTTATGTGTCATGGGCCACCGCGGTGGCATATCCCGACCGTGTGAAAGCGATCATCCTGGTAGATGCCAGTGGGTATAAGTTCAAGTCTGCTTCCGTGCCCATCGGTTTTCAGATCGCACGGATCCCGGTTCTAAACCGCTTGGCGGCAAACATTTTGCCGCGCAGTTTAATTGAGTCCAGCCTGAAAAATGTCTATGGGGAGCCAGGCAAGGTAAAATCGGATCTCATAGATCTTTTCATCGATATTACCGTGCGTGAGGGAAATCGGCATGCGCTATTGGAACGGTTTAAGCAATCGTCACCAGGTGAAATGGCTCATCGTATTACTGAGATAAAAGTGCCGACCCTCATCCTGTGGGGCGCCCGCGACCGCTTAATTCAACCTGATATTGCAGAGCGTTTTAATCGCGACATCCCTGACAGTCAAATTGTAATGTTCGATGACCTGGGTCATGT
>JAFDFT010000055.1 GCA_019309685.1 Deltaproteobacteria bacterium | reverse complement strand
TAATTATATACATATTTTTTGTTAAAAAATCAATAATATGTTAATTTATCAATTATATCAGCTTTATATAGTCCTTTTATCATCATTTTGTATTAAACTAAATTTATTTTATTTTGATATTTTTCTTCTTTTTGTATACTATTTTATTATTATACAGAGTCTGTATAATAATATCTTTTATTATCTGGTTAGGAAATGGAAGATTTTAAAAACTATTTATTGAACAAACGGATCGTACCAGAGCATAAACTTGTTCATTATGAGGCTTGGGTTAAACAATTTTACAGATATTGCAAAAAAGATCCTGACAACAAAGTATCTGATGGTGATATTGATTAATATTTAAAGCATTTATCCAAAGATAAAGAAGGCTGGCAGGTTACTCAAGCAAATGAAGCTATTCAGTTATATCTATATTTCAAATCACGAAATAACCGTACAAAAAGAATATCTTCAAAAGCGAATAACGATAAATGGAAAATTGTTGCCGATGATATGGTTAAGATGCTCCGTTTGCGCCAACGTTCCCTTAGAACTGAAAAAACATGCATGGGCTGGCTGCGATCCTTTTATAGATTTTTAGGTGGGCTGCCACCTGATAAGGTTGACAGTTCGCATGTAAAAGATTTTCTAACACATCTTGCTGCTGAACGAAAAATCTCAGCTTCCACACAGAATCAGGCGTTTAACGCAGTCCTTTTCTTATTTCGCCATGTTCTTGATAAGGATCTAGATAATATTTCAAAAACAGTAAGAGCTCAAAAGAAGCGTCGGATTCCGACAGTGTTATCTAAAAATGAAATTGATAAAATGTTTAATCTCCTTGAAGGTGTAAACCTTTTTATGGCCAAGATGATTTATGGTTGCGGGCTGCGCCTTATGGAATGTCTTAATTTAAAAATTAAAGACATTGACTTTGAAAGGGATTGTGTAACAGTCATATCCGGAAAAGGCGATAAGGACCGTCAAACTGTCTTACCGGCGAACATTAAAATAAATCTTATAGAACATATAGAAGTACTCAAATCACTATATAAAATTGACAGATCAAAAGATATTGCAAGCGTTTTTCTGCCAAATGCATTGGAAAGAAAATATCCCAATGCCGGAAAAGAATGGATTTGGCAGTGGCTGTTCCCTTCCAAAGTTTTATCTATCGATCCAAAGTAAAGAATCATTCGAAGACATCACCTGCATCCTACAAATCTTCAGAGGCACATAAAGAAAGCAGCAGCTATGGCAGGAATCAACAAACGGGTTACAGTTCATACATTAAGACACAGCTTTGCGACTCATCTTTTGGAAAAAGGGTATGATTTGCGAACTATACAGGAGCTTCTTGGTCACGCGAATCTGCAGACAACCATGATCTGTACGCACGTGGCTGTAAAAAATAAACTTGGTGTGAAAAGTCCTTTAGATGAAAAATAAGCAGAAAAGTAGTTATTTGTTGACGGACACTAGATAACTGTCATATCCGCGGACTCAACCCTGTCTCCTTTTTTATCCTCCACCATTACTTTATATTTATAATCGTTTACATTTGCATCCATATCCAATTGATCGTCATATACAAAGCGATCCCTGGTAAACTGTGGTGTGTGTGGCACAGTCCCAATGACTTCTCCATTTCGAAGTATGTCATATCGATCAATGGCCCATTTTCCTGCATACGCAGTATCCCAGCTCACGCGAACCGCATTTCTGCCTAACATGGGCATGGACGTATCGCTTTCAACGCCAGCGTTTCTAGGCGGCGTAAGACCAATGGCTGAACGCTGAAAGTAGCTGTTGGCCTTGTGTTTGCCCGCTGCAGAGACTTTTTCCTCAATGGTTTTGAGATCACTATCGTTTAACGGTTCTGTTATCTGAGCGGCTTTCAGGTTCTGTGAAACCTGACATTTTTCAGGGTTGTCATCAATATGTCCAATACCCGGAATCACTGTGCTGATACCCGGAATGGAAAGCGCATACTGAACCAAATCATTGCTGGGGAGCTTCTCAGATCCCACATCATAATACACATCAGCGGGCGTGTTGGAAAACTGTGGTTCTTTGTGATAATACGCAGCATCCGCGAAAATCTTCATTCCAATAATGCCCATATCCGCTGCCTGAGCAACCTCAACGGCATTATGGTGATGGGCCATGTACTGACCGTCACTGGGATTCATGGTAACCAGCAACGTGTCAAGCACACGCCGATCATCTCTTTGTATAGCGTAAATATGTGTGGCAGTGCTCCAATGACCCGTAATGCCGATATGTTTAACCAGTTTTTCCTTGTCCGAATTACATCCGCTTCGATTGGTGCCGTCGCGCAAATCAAGCATGGCTGCCAAAGCACCCATCCACGGCCGATCCTGAGAAGTGTCGGGAAAACCTTCAAAAAGCATATCTATTTCATCAAAAGTATTTAAATTATGAAACTGGATGGAATCCAGATACGCGCCTTTTGGATATCCTCCTTTGCCGTCGCCAAACATAAGGCTCAAAGATCGTTTCACATCATCAACTGCATTATCTGTTTTAAAACCATCCCCCATGCCTTCACTGAAATCCGTTCGGAAACGATCATTTTCCGGCCTTCTGGCTGTACGGAAGTGAGTTTTACCGGCAAGAAATATACTTTCACGAAGCTTTTTATCATAATTTGAAGTATCAGGAACCAAGCCTAATTTTTTAAAGGCTTTCCCGTAATTTTCCTGGCTGGACCCGTATATATTAGAGGTATCAAGATAGTTAATGCCCAGACGAATGGCTTTTTCGATAATCGCGACCGGGTCAATCCCCTCTGCAGTCCATTGAATCGATGCCTGGCCTCCCAGCCCTAAAGTGGTCACCTGTCTGTTTGTCCGGCCCAATCTTCGTGTAACTAAATTAGCCATGTTTTCACCTCCAACGCTTTACCTTTTCAAATCTTCTAGGTATTCAAAATTGTTCTTGAAATAATCTCCGCTTTTACTGAATCCGGAAGATCGTCAAAATAAGCACAATACCCCGCTACTCTTACCACCAGATCCGGGTACATGCCGGGATGCGTTCTGGCCTGCTCCAAGGTCTTAGTATCCACTACATTTAACTGCATCTCCATACCCCCTTGTTTGAAATACCCACCCACCAACGCAGAAACTATATCTTTGCCTTTCTCGCCAGCAAGTGTATGTGGATCAAATCTTAAATTAAGAGCGTAGCCATTGGGAGAAAGTTTCGCGTTGATGGATGCAACAGAGTTAAGCAAAGCAGTCGGTCCGTTCCGCTCTCGGCCATTGGCTGCTCCCAGGCTTGGTGCAAAAGGTTCTCCTGCTTTACGGCCGCTGGGTAAAGCACCTACCTTTTCGCCAAATGCCACATGACAGGTTGATGAATAAAATCCTGGCAAATAGGGTCCGCCCCTTGTGTTGGTATATGTACTTAAGGCTGAATGAAATATGCCAGCAACTAGTCCAGCTATCTGATCCGGTTCCTGATGGTTATTACCAAATTTAGGCGAATGTATAAGTTCCTCGCGCATCTTTTCATTATTTTTAAAGTTGTTTGTCATTGCCTTTCGCAATTGACCCATGGAATATTTTTTGTGCCTAAAAATAACATGATTAATGGCCATTAAGGAATCAGCCACGTCTGCCACACCTACACCCTGTACACCGCTTGAATTATACACCGCCCCGCCCTGGGTTAAATCTTTTCCGGATTCAAGGCATCCCTGAACCAGCATGGATGAAAAGGGTGTGGGATGAAAATCTTTATTTCCCTTTTCAATAACCTGTATATCATCAATCAGCCTCGACACTCTGGACTCTACCTGATTTTTAAAAGACTCAATAACGTCATCAATCGTATTTAAATTTCTTTTCTTTTTAAGTGCCATTTCCAGACAAACAGGTAGGTTAAAAAGCGCGGCATCTGTTGAAAGAAAACTTTTCCCTGGAATAGAAGGCTCTACACACCCAACAATCCCGTAATTTCGGGCCTCTTCTATTGGATACCCATGCGCCTCAAGCGAGCTTATCACTGCTTCATCACTGAAAAAAGCAGGAACCCCATTTCCCTTTGACGCCACTTCCGAAGCCCGCCGGATAAATGATTCTGAAGAGTTTTTGTGCACCCTAACCTGGTAATTCGGATCCCGCAAGCCGGATGTTTCCATAACATCAAGGAATATATAGCTAAGATCATTTTCCGCGTCATTTCCATTGCTGTCCATACCGCCCACAATCGCGGCCTGCGCCACCAGATACCCGCCATGATATTTACTCGACATCTCAGACATGATAAACACATGTTCCGTTGACTTTGCTGAAAAGCAAAGCAGCAGTTCTTTTGCTTTTTCAGACGTTATTCTACCATTATCAGTATCATCCCGATAAAAGGGATATAAGTATTGATCCATTCTGCCAAAGGATACGGCTGAATTGATACTTTCAAGGCAAACGCCTAAATGGCACAACCAGAGAGATTGGAGGGCTTCATGAAACGTTTCTGCTGGGTGTTCAGGAACCTTCGCACAATTACGGGCAATCTCAGCAAGTTCTTTTTTTTGTTCGTCTGTTTCTGATTCTTCAGATATTTTTTTTGCTTCAATGGATAGTCGCCGTGCATACTCCACAATGCCTTCACATGCAATTTTTGCGGCAGTGTGCAGATCTGTTGATTTTCCCTCCATGGATGCCAGATATCCTTTTATCCCCTTTCTTAATATTTCCTCGTAATTCGGCAAAAAGTGGCCGATACCTGCCACTTCATTGATAAGATAGTATTTGGCCCCCAGTTGTTCTATGAGATAACGCATGAGCTTGAATACACGTGGATAAAACGCTCGGATAACCATGCTTCTAAAAATCCAGTGTGGAATGACACGGAAAATTAAATAGAGTCTTTCCGGCCATGATATTTGAAAGGGCGTTGTCTTTCTTTTATCAATCCACAGCAAATCCTGACTCACAAAAACACCGGCCAACTCTGGATGCATAATGGCTGATTTTCTTTTAGAACCCACATTTCCCGCGATCAGCTCATGCGGATAAATCTTTGTTGATTTGTTTTTCAAGACATATCTAAACGCTTTGGCTTTACGGATGATCATTGCTTCTTTTGGATCAGCAAATTTTTTAAAATATTCAGTAATCAGCCGGGCTCTTTCTGTGCAAAGGAACATGGGGCTGTTGAAAAGATCCTTTTTGATCTTTTCAAATCTATTTATTCTTGTAAAATGCTGGTAGCTGTCAGTGCTATCATAAACAGTTTTACGTTTCATGGCATTTACCCTAATTAGTTTTTAGACACATTATTATCTAATTAATTCTCGAGTGTTTAAAATATCTTTCACATTCATAAATGAGTTATTTTTGTTCAATTTCAAGAAAGGCGATGATTTTAACCGCAGGAATACACGAAGTATTTCGAGGATTAAAATTTGAGCCCGCCGAAGGCTGATGTTCCACCTGACACAGCTCGCCTCGCCGTAGTCTTGGCATAGGCGGGAAATTGGGCAAAAAGGGCCATTTATGGATGTGAACTATCAAGCAGCATTTCCATAAACGCATCCACCCTCGTCTGAAACTGGGCAATTGAAAAATTACGGTCATCCATGTGATCCGCATCAATAACCACACTTGGGATACCTAGTTCTTTTTCAAGAGCTCTTCTGATATCGCTTTGCCCCATGGTAATGGGCACACACGATTTGTTGCTGTGAAATATCGCGCCGTCAATTTTAAATTCTTTGCAGGCCTTTAAAACCATTTCCTTTCTTTTTTCTATGGATACACATGACACCATTGGATAAGACCACAGGCTCTTTAACGCAAGGGCTTTTATGGGATCGTCCACATCCAGTCTCATAGACCACGCAGCCGAATAGGTTTCAGCAACAACCACCCCGCCCATTTTTTCAAAATAGTTAAATATTCCCATGTTGTACCATAAAGGGATATTGTCCCAGAAAAGCCGTATTTTTTCATCTTCAATTACGCCGATGCCGTTTTTCGCGCGTTCTTTAACTTCATCAAGCACCTTTTCAAGAAAATCCACAGCGATCCGTGTTCCCTGGCGTGTAACCATGACAAACATAATTCCGATTTCCGCTGCGGAAAAAGGCGTGGGCACGTATTTTCGATACGACATAATTTTATCCCATAGCTCACACGCTTTATCTGAAATACGCACTACTTCTGCCAGCCGATCGTAATCCATGGTTTTTCCTGTTACCTGACAAAGAAAATCAATCAGCCGATGCATTTCCTTGACAGCGTAATCGATGTGATACTGTTGGATTTCCGTAACCGGAACTTGAGGCAAATCTGCTGAAAATATATTGGCATCCGGAAATCTTCGTTCCAGTGTGTGTAATATCTTCATGGCGGGAATACATCCGCCGCCAGCTGATAAAATAATATCGGGTTCTGGAAGACCGCCCAAAGGCACATGTTCACCGTTCATATCACCATAAATATATCCGGTTATATTTCTAAGGTATCCACACAAGTCCCTTGAAAACCCCATGTTCTCTGCTATCTCAAAATTATTCGGCGTCAAACCGAATGCCGCACATACAGGAGACCAATTCTCAGGAAATACCGGCTGAAGCCCCATGGCGTAAAAAATCTCAATGGCCCCGTTCATAGGAGGCATCCATCCAACAGGGACACCCTTTTCTTTTGCGTCATTCCCTTCTAAATAAAACTGGGCGACAATATTGTTGAGCTCTTTTGCAGTACTAAGCCTTTTCTTTGATTTTGCTGTTTTCTCCATTATATCTTACCCATGACTTCAAAGAACCCTTCTAAACGTGTTTGGAGCTGTCCTTCCATTGCACCCGTTTCATCCATTTCCAGCATAATGCTTTGCAGACCCTGTTGATCCAACATATCCTTAATCACGGGATAATCAGCAAGGTGAGGCGTGCAAAATTTTTGAAATAAAAATATCAGACCTTTTGCTCCTGATTGCCTGGTAAGGCCCATAAGCAAGTGCGCTCTTTCTACGGCCCTAGACCTTGCAGGACATGGAAGCCGCGAAAAATGCCTATCAATAATCCGTTCCATGGGGTCATGTCCGACTGTGTCCGTCTGAATAAAATGTCTAAGACCCGTACACAGATCATCGCCAACAATTCTACCCCCTGAAGCTTCAATGATGTCTAAATATATCGGCTCCTCTATAATGCTTCCTGAAATAAGGACGGGCGTATGTGTGTTTGATTTCGTATCCGCCTCTTCAATATCTGCATTAAGCTTTTTAAGCATCTTCAGGTATTCTTCCGGCGACAGGGTAAAGCCTGTCTGGATAACCGTATGAAACTCACTGCCTGAAAGCGGCAATGTGCCTTTATATCTTTTTTCATATAAACCCATCATCAGTGCGCGAATGGATTCATATAAAGCCACCGAGCTTTCTATGTTTGAATAGATTTGCTGTCCTCCGACGTTTTGAAGCTTAAGATCAAGTTCTTCAAATGCCGTACTCAAATACTTCCTGGAATCCGCATTATCATTATACGGCAGCGGTACAGTATGAAAAAGTTCACCGCCAATATTCTCTTTCCACATATCTATCAGACCACAAGCCACATCGCAGGTATAGCCCTGAATAATACCTGAAAGATATTCGTATTGGCCGTTCAAGCCTGACTCAAAGGCTCTTCTTAAATATGGACATATGAAATTAGGAACGTGCGCATCCACCTTCGACAGTGTTTCAGCATCGCCTGTCACGCGAACAGGCATAAACCCGGCAGCATGTATTATCTCTATTGGTGTATAAGTACAAAAATAGCCAATGATTTTTTTACCGCTTTTTGCCAGGGAGCTAAGCTCGCCATTTTTATTATCCAGCGCTTCTTTAAATTTCTTTATCGATATATTTCTCATAAGATATTAAATTTAATTTGAAAACCGTTCTTGATATTTGTTATAATGCTGACATATAATAAAGTGTTTCATGGTCCGCTTAATGTGGATAGGGTATTCAGCCGAAGAAAACATTATAAATGATGATTCTCGATTACCCTATATCTTAACACTCTTCAAATAAAAATCAAAAAGGAATTAGCCCTATGATCAACAAAATTGTCTGCCTCGCTCCCCTCCCAGTTGAAATGATTCAACAATTATTGCCCGGTGAAGGTCTCGAAAACACTGACGGGATTGAAATTATAAATGCGAATTCAATGAACGAAAATGAAATTGTTGATCAAATAAAAGATGCAACAATAATCATTGCTGACTTTACCTTCAACATAGCAGTGACACGTCCCATGATTCATCAAGCCAAACAGCTTAAATTAATACAAAATTTAAGCGTTGGCTATCAGCACATCGATGTTGATGCGTGCACGGAAGCAGGTGTCAAAGTCGGCAATACGCCCGGCGCTAATGATTCCGGGGTTGCTGAGCACACCGTTATGCTGGGGCTATGTCTTGTGAAAAAAATGCTGTATGCCCATAGAACCACACGTGAAATGCAATGGAAATTTACAGATATACAAGCAGGTGAAATAAATGGTAAATGCTGGGGGCTGATCGGCATGGGCAGTACCGGCAAAGCAGTTGCCAAACGTCTGATTCCATTTGGTGTAAATAGCATTTATTTTGATATCAACCGATTAAACCCGTCACTGGAAACTGAATATCAAGTAAAATACTCCGAATTTAAAGATTTATTGAAAAATGCCGATATAATTAGTTTGCACTGTCCGTTAACAGAAACAACAAAAAATTTGATCGGAAAAGCTGAGATACAATTAATGAAAAACACTTCAATTTTGATCAATGTTGCGCGAGGGGAAGTGGTTGATGAACAAGCCGTAGCGGACGCGCTAAAAAATGAGAATATTGGAGGTGCAGGGCTCGATGTGTTCTCTAAAGAACCGATAACTAAAGATAATCCATTATTGAGTGTGGATACTGATAATTTGATATTGACACCGCATATCGCTGGCTCCACCATGGAATCTCAATTTAAAATTGTAACAATGGCATTCGAAAATATCAGAAAGGCCCTTTCAGGAAAGGTGCCTCATTATCTTGTGAACTAGTGTCCTTCTATAAATTAGATATTTTGTTCGAGTTCAAGGAAGGTGAAAATTTTACCCGGAGGAATACATTGAGTATTTCGAGGAATAAAATTTGAGCCTAACGCAGAAATCGGGCAAAATAGCAATTTATTGATGGGCACTAAACTAAATCTTATGGAAACTGTTAACATACAATACAAATTCACCTTGCCTGATCAATCCAGTGAGGTGTTTGATCTTCAATTTGATGCTAAAGAACTTGTATTAATAAACAATATGCCTTCAATTCTTCCGTCCTGGACGGATCTTGGTTATTACCAGTGCCCCAATTGTGTCATTAATCCAGATAAATACACGTATTGTCCTTTGTCAGCCAATCTCGTAAATATTGTAAGAAAATTTAAGGGTTTGATATCTTACGATAAAGTAACTATAGACGTTTCAACTAATGAAAGAATTGTTTCCCAGAAAACAACTGTGCAAAGAGGAATCAGTTCTATTATGGGGCTAATTATCGCCACCAGCGGCTGTCCGCATACCTCTTTTTTCAGGCCCATGGCTCGTTTTCATCTCCCCCTTTCAAGCAAGGAAGAAACCATTTAC
>JAFDFT010000398.1 GCA_019309685.1 Deltaproteobacteria bacterium | reverse complement strand
GCATGACGCGAATGTATTGCGGCTTAAATCAGATTCTGATATAATAATTGTTATCAGTGATTCTATTGAAACTAAAAAAAAAATAGATGCCAAAAAGCTCGGTGCCAGGATTATAAAAGCCCCGTTAAAGGATGATTTAATCGATCTTAATTATGTAATGGATCAGCTAGGCGCTGCGGGTATATCAAGTTTGTTGATAGAAGGGGGAAGCCGAGTGATTGCATCCGCTTTTTCATCCGGGATTGTTGACAAGGTTATCATTTTTGTCGCACCCAAAATAATGGGCGGAAATGATGGAATGCCTGTTTGTACCGGGAAAGGTCCGGCTTTGATGAGTGAGTGCATACACGTGAAAGATATACATACGCGACGATTTAATAATGATATTATGATCGAAGGTTACATTCAATAGTTTGAGAGAATTGAACCAAATTGTTATACAATGCTTAGAATCGATTGCCATTGCTACGAGTTAATACGTGATGCTGGATGCCGGATACTGGATGCTGGTGAATATAACTTATATCCAGTATCCAGAAACCAGTATCCAGCATCGTTTCGTTTCAAGCAGTGAGGTAATTGCTCCCTTAACTCGGTGTGAAGTGCCGCAATGCAATGGAAGGAATGAATATGTTCACAGGGATCATCGAAGGCCTGGGTACGATTAAGGGTGTAACATCTTCCGGCCAGGGCAAACGTGTTACAATAGACGCGGACTTTTCTCTTGACCAGACAAAGGTTGGAGACAGCATAGCCGTTGATGGCGCTTGCTTAACAGTTGTTGATATCGAGGGAAACCGTTTTGATGTTGATGTCTCGCCGGAGTCGGTATCAAGAACAAACATGGGCAGTGTTAAGATTGGTGATAGGGTAAACCTTGAAAGAGCGCTTCGGTTAAATGCGCGTATTGACGGGCATCTTGTTTCGGGACATATTGATGGCCTTGGAGTGTTTGGGCAGAAAAAAGTACTCGATAATGCGATTTTAATCGATTTTACCGTTTCGGAAAATTTACTGAGATACATGATACCAAAAGGTTCGGTTGCTATAGACGGCATAAGCCTTACGATAAACACGTGCAGCGATAAAGGTTTTGAAGTCAGCATTATTCCTCACACAGCCAAGCTGACAAGTATCGGTTTAAAAAAAACAGGTGATAATGTGAATATTGAAACCGATATGATCGGAAAATATGTTGAACATTTTGTTGTTGGAAGATACAAAACGAGCAATAATAAAAAGACACCAGCGTCATCAATTGATATGAAGTTGCTGGAAAAAACCGGATTTCTCTAAAAAGAAGATGTTCACAGCTATTTTATTAATGACAATACATAAAACTATTCCAATTGGTTTTTCATGCTATAATAGTATAATGTGACAAAACGAATTGAATATACAGGAGATAAAAGGAATTCATGCCAAAATCACAAATTGAAGATGCAATTAAGGAAATAAAAGAAGGTCGTATGGTTATCCTTGTGGATGACGAAGACCGTGAAAATGAAGGAGATTTAACCATTGCTGCAGAGAAGGTCACACCAGAGGCGATAAATTTTATGGCAAAATATGGGCGGGGTCTTGTTTGTCTGTCCATGACAGGAGAAAAGATAGATTCTTTAGAGCTTCCATTGATGGTTGAAAATAATACATCTTCCTTTCAAACAGGATTTACCGTATCTATAGAAGCAGCATCCGGTGTAACAACAGGGATATCAGCGGCTGATCGTGCAAAAACAATTATTACCGCAGTGGCAGATGATGCTAAGCCAAGTGATCTGGCAAGACCCGGTCATGTTTTTCCATTAAGGGCAAAATCGGGCGGTGTTATTGTAAGAGCCGGTCAAACGGAAGGATCTGTTGATTTGGCAAGGCTTGCAGGATTGAAACCGGCTGGAGTCATCTGTGAGATCATGAATGATGACGGCACTATGGCCAGAATGGATTCTTTGAAAGAATTCAGCGAGACCCATGGGATTGGAATTTGTACAATTGCGGATCTTATTGAATACCGCATGCGTACGGAATCATTTGTCCATAGAGCCGTGGAAGCAGTTATTCCCACAGAACATGCTGGTGAATTTAAAGTCATTGCATATGAAAATGACATGGATGATTTCCAGCATATCGCGTTGGTTAAAGGTGAAATAGATCCCAATGAGCCAATTCTGGTGAGGGTCCATTCAGAATGTATGACCGGTGATATATTCGGATCACTTCGATGTGACTGTGGAGAGCAACTTCATAAGACAATGGAGTTGATGAATAAAGAAGGCGCAGGGGTACTTCTTTACATCCGCCAGGAAGGGCGGGGGATCGGCCTGGTTAACAAACTGAAAGCATATGTTTTGCAGGATAAAGGGTTTGATACTGTTGAGGCAAATGAAGAGCTTGGGTTCGAAGCGGATTTGAGAAATTATGGTATCGGTGCGCAAGTACTTGTAGACCTTGGCATTAGAAAGATGAGACTTGTTACGAACAACCCTAAAAAAATGGTGGGGCTTCAAGGATATGGGCTCAGCGTTGTTGAACAGGTGCCCATGGAAATAAAGCCTAATAAACACAATAAAGGTTATCTTGAATGCAAGAAGCTTAAAATGGGACATCTGCTTAATATTGACTGCACGCCTTGAATAATTTTTCAAATTGATGTACTAGCTTAACTGATCTTATTGATTGCATATTTGTTGATATTCGATTAATTCTCAATATAAAGCCGGGAGGAATATAATGACAAAAATTTACGAAGCCGGTCTGCTTGCAGAAGGGAAAAAATTCGCTCTTATCGTAAGCCGCTTCAATGACTTTATTACGGAAAAGCTTACGAGTGGAGCGGTTGACGCTCTAATTCGCTCAGGAGCAAGAGATGAAGATATTGATATCATTAAAGTGCCGGGTGCTTTTGAAATACCATTGATCGCAAAAAAAGCAGCAAAAACTGGCCGTTATCATGCGGTTATCTGCATTGGCGCGGTGATAAGAGGTGCAACCCCTCATTTTGAATATGTCAGCTCGGAAGTAAGCAAAGGGATTGCAATGGTCAGCCTTGAGTCTGAAGTCCCAGTCATATTTGGGATTGTAACCACAGATACCATTGAGCAGGCGATAGAGCGTGCTGGAACAAAAGCCGGAAATAAAGGCTGGGACGCGGCAATGTCTGCTATCGAAATGGCCAACCTCGTTGAAGTTGTCAGTAAGACATAAATAACCATGGGAAGTCGTCGCAGGGCCCGAGAGCTTGCTCTGCAGGCACTTTTCTATGCGGATATGAATCAAAACGGCATAGAAAAAGTGCTGGAACATTTTAGGCATCAATTTACGCCTTCAAAGAGAGCGCTCCCTTATTTTATGAAGCTTGCAAGAGGAGTCGCA
>JAFDFT010000054.1 GCA_019309685.1 Deltaproteobacteria bacterium | reverse complement strand
AACATTTCAGTATGGTTGCCATGAAAATTGTTTTGATTCACCCAGCAGGTTCGAACTGGATTCCTGGTAAAAAAGATATAACAGCTACAGCAAACAGGATGGCTCCTATCGGAATCCTTTCTATTGCCGCTTTTCTTGAAAAAAATGGCCATAAAGTATTTGTTTACGACTGCTATGGTCCGAAAGCGTCTTCAAGAATTCAAAGCAATGTAACAGAAATATTAAAATATCAACCCGATATTGTGGGATTTAGTACGACCACTTCAGGCTTTCCGAATGGTTACGAGATTGCAACAGTATTAAAGGAAGCAAACCCTGAAATACAGACGATTTTTGGCGGTCCTCATATTTCCGCTATGGGTGGAGCCCTGTTAGAAAAATATGAAAATATAGATTTGTTATGTGTTGGTGAAGGTGAATTGACATTTTCCGAAGTGGCAAACGGAAAGCCGCTTCGTTTGATTGATGGGATTGTGTTTAGAGATGACGGACAGGTGGTCACCAACTCGGTCAGATCATATATCAACGACCTGGACACACTTCCTTTTCCTGCTTATGAAAAATTAGCCGGCTTCCCGAAAAAATATCATCTGCCCTTGTTTAGCTATATACTAAAGCCAGGGGCAACAATGATAACCAGCCGCGGATGTCCGTATCAATGCAGCTTCTGTGACCGATCCGTTTTTAAAAATAAATTCCGTTACAATTCCGCTGAATATATTTACGATCATATATGCCATTTAAATAAAAGTTTTAAAGTACAACACATCATTATATATGACGATCTTTTCACAACAAAAAGGGATCGAATCATCGAATTATGTGAGTTATTAATAAAGAAACCGTTAAAAATGAATTTTAATTGCATGGTAAGGGCAGAACATATTGATGACGAACTCCTTTTTTTTCTTAAACAAGCCGGCTTTCTTCAACTGTCTATTGGCATCGAAAGCGGTGACCCTGAGGTTTTGCAATCCATTAAACCGGGCGTTAATATGGAAACCGTAAGGCAAGATATTACAAAAATTCAAGCACATGGTTTAAGAGCCAAAGGCCTTTTTATCATGGGACTTCCCGGGGAAACAGAAACGACTATACAAAAAACAAGCGACTTCGCAGTGTCACTGGAATTAGACGATATGAACATGTCAAAGTTTGCGCCGTTTTATGGTGCGCCAGTATGGAAATCTATAACAGAGTTTGGAACACTCGATAATGACTGGGAAAAAATGAACTGTCTTAATTTTGTATTTGTCCCTCATGGCGTCGCATCAAGCGAAAGGCTTGACCAATTATACAATGAGCATGTTAAAAGATTTTATTCAGATCCAAAATGGCGCAAAAAGTTTAAAGAAAGAATATGGGAGCATAGAAACAGTTTGCTGTATATGCTGTTTCACCTTCCTTCGTTACTTTCCGCGAAAAGAACATTTGAGCCTAAATAAAGTGAGCTTTGATAAAAAATTAAAATCATCTGAATCTCTTAAGGAATATAGTGAAATAAGATATTCAAATTTTAGGTTTTAAGATTTAGGTAGGTGGTATTTATACAGATTATGCGCATTGGGAGCACTTGTGTTAGCTCTAGAACCATCCAGGGATTGACTTCCCGGAATATTGACTGAGGGATGTTCTGCAAAAACAAGAACTATCTTTTCTTTAATTGAAGAAATTTTAGAATAACTAAAAATTCTAGAAGCATTTTCTTCGGCTAAAATATAGATTGATCTTAAAAATTGAAATTAGATAATGGAGCAATAGAATGATGAAAAAACCATGGTTAAAAAATTACGATAAAAATGTTCCGCATACACTTGAATATCCGGAATTGACACTCCCGGAATTTTTAATGAAAACAGCATCTGATCATCCAGAGCATATTGCCACAACCCTAAATGATATTGACCTGACATATAAAGAAATAAATGAAAGGGCCAATGGATTTGCACACGCCCTGCAATCATTTGGTGTGAAAAAGGGAGACCGTGTTGCTTTAATTCTGCCTAATTCACCGACATATGTTATCGCATTTTATGGAGCAATGAAAATCGGAGCCATTGC
Source organism: Deltaproteobacteria bacterium (assembly GCA_019309685.1). GTDB lineage: Bacteria > Desulfobacterota > Desulfobacteria > Desulfobacterales > JAABPS01 > JAABPS01. The sequence goes on along the minus strand of JAFDFT010000054.1, from coordinate 7,578 downwards.
TGTCAATATTAATGTCATGTATCATGGGGCTGAACTGAAAAACCTCATTAATAACTCCGGGGCAAAAATTGTTGTTAGTTTGGATATATTTGTTCAGAATGTGCTGAATATTATAAAAGATACGTCTGTAGGAACGATAGTCATACACTCTGTCATGGGAATGGAAAAGACAGTTGATAAAGATAAAGGAGTGTCCGAGCTCATTATATTTAATGATCTTGTTGCTTCACAATCTACAGATGAACCGGGCCTGGATTGTTCGAACAATGATATTGCTGTATTGCAATACACCAGCGGTGCCACAGGGATGCCAAAAGCTGCCGCCCTCACGCATCGAAGTATTATCGCAAATGTCATGCAAATCAGCAGCTGGAATCCTCTTATTTATGCTGAAAATCCATCGGTAATATGCATTCTTCCTTTTTTCCATGTGTTTGGGATGACAGTGTGTCTTCATGTTTCAGTTTTTAAAGGATACCGAATGATACTGCTTCCCATGTTCGACTGGTCCAATATTGTCGATATGCTGGATCTGTTAAAAAAATATAGACCCATTTCATTCCCAGCAGTTCCTGCTCTATGGGCGGCCCTTGTTTCTTACCCGAATGTTACAAAAGATCATTTTTCATCCATTGAAATTGCCAGCGGCGGGGGATCACCCATGCCCGTATGGGTACAGGAAAAATATAAAGCGCTGACCGGAAAAAGCATCGTAGAGGCATATGGCCTTTCAGAAGCCTCTTCCTCTACACATATAAACCCATTTCACGGCAATGCGATTCCAGGAAGCATTGGAATCCCTCTTCCTGGTACTGACGCAAAGATTGTTGATATTAAAAAAGAAACACATGAATGCCCGGTTGGGGAAGTTGGTGAACTCGCCATCAAAGGCCCGCAACTCATGGACGGATATTGGCAGCATCCGGAAAAATCACAGCATGCGCTTCGTGACGGATGGTTGTATACAGGTGATCTTGCCAGAATGGATGAAAATGGATTTTTTTATCTTGTTGATAGAAAAGACGATATGATTTTATCGAAAGGATTTAATGTGTATCCTACTGAAGTCGAAAAAGTATTGGAAAAATACAAAGGGATAAAAGAGGCGTGCGTTGTCGGCATGCCCGATCGTCTAGGCGGGAGTTCCATTACAGCATTTCTTGTTTTGGAAAAAGAAGGAAGTGTGGGCAAAAAGGAACTGCTTGACTATTGCGCTGAGAAACTTCCTGCATTTAAAATGCCGAAAATAATCAAATATATTGATGAGATACCTAAGAATAGAATTGGAAAACCATTAAGAAGGATTTTAAGAGAGCAGGAAAACAAGATGAAGTCTTAAGAGACATCTTTGGATCTTATACGTTCAATGATATTTTGGCTGTGGCTGATATAAATAAAGATTGCTGTGATCAAAACACCTGAAATCGCCATCGGGTGAGAATTGTAATCGATCAGGGTGCCTGCGGCCAGGATAGAGACCATGCAGAAAGAAGAAATAAAAGATACACGCAAAAAAGCGTAAACCGCCACCCATACAAGCCCTGAGATAATTGCCGAAATAGGCGTCAGTGCAGCAGTAAAACCAAAATAATTTGCCACACCCTTACCCCCTTTAAAACCATGAAAACAAGGGAAGCGATTGCCCAGAATAAGCCCAAAACCTATCAAAGGAACATAATTCTGGGGAAGCAAAACCGATGAGATTAGCGCAACCCCTACGGCTCTGCCCATATCAAAAACTAGAACCACTATCGCCCAAGATATACCAGCTTGTCTATATACGTTTGTGGCACCCGCGTTTCCACTGAATTTATCCCTTGGATCTCCTTTTCCCAGAAATTTAAAAAGCAAAATGGAAAAGTTTATTGATCCGGCTACATACGATAAAATGAATAGAAGGATTATAACGGCCATAGGTATAGAAAAAAAATTAGGATCATCACTGCTTTTTGAGATAATCTGTTAATATTGTTTTGGAAATGTCTCCCATAAATGAAGCGTTTTATCATCAATGGCAACAGGCGTTCCTTTTGTATTGATCGCGCAGTGTCTGGTATATCCGATACAAACAATATCATCTGTTTGCTCGTGTGTAATGATGTAATCAAACCTAATACGAACCCGTTCAAGATCTGCTGGACGAGTTTGTATGCAAACCTGATCATCGTAACGCATAGGAGAGTAGTACTGGATCCCAATATCTATGACCGGATACAGATAACCGCTTTGTTCTACTTCAAGATATGGATATGACACATCCCGCATCAAAGATGTTCTGCCAAATTCAAAATAACGAAGGTAATTGCCATGATAAACGACCTGAGACTGATCTGTATCAGCGTACAGGGCTCTCATTTTACAGCGGTGCCAGACATGCCCGTCTGTTTTATTTTTCACATAATTATCATTATCGCCAATTTTATCAGGAATAAAGGGCTTCGGCTTCATTTTAAATACCTTTAAAAACAACACAGCAGTTGGTGCCGCCGAAACCAAAAGCATTTGAAAGGAAAATGTCATAAGATTGATAGCGTGTATTATTTGGCACCACGTCTAAAAAACTAAGTTCCGGATCAGGAATATGATTAATCGTCGGTAGTATGGTATGTTGATGCATTCCCTCTATTGACATGGCTGCTTCAATAGCTGCGGACGCGCCAAGGGTGTGACCGATCTGAGACTTATTCGATGAGACCGGTGTGTGTTCCAAATTTTTGCCAAATATGTTGTGGAGGCATTCTGCTTCAATTCGGTCTCCCTTTTGAGTAGATGTCCCATGGGTATTTACATATTGGATATCGTTTGGTGTCAGACCGGCGTCATAAATAGCTTCGTTGATTGCTATAGTAATAGTGTCTGGGTTGGGGAGAGTAAAATGATATGCATCGGATGTCCAGCCAATACCCATGACTTCAGCTTTTGCGTTTAACCTGTATCTGGAGATCATCTCTTCTGCGGCAAGAACAAGAACCGCGCCGCCTTCTGATAAAACAATACCCTTTCGATCTATGCTAAATGGACGGGATGCTTGTGAAGGGTCTTTAGATGCTCTGTCATTTGGACCTACACTGATGGTGGCAAGCATATTGGCAAAGCCCTGGATGATTTCAGGCATAATGCAGGTGTCCACACCACCAGCAAGAACAAAGTCACAATCTCCATCTCTGATCATTCTCGCACCAAGACCAATTGCATGGTTGCCTGAGGCACACGCTCCCTGGGGGGAAAAGATGGGGCCGGTAAAACCTAGGAGCATGCCCGCTTTACCGGATGGAAGGTTCGCGCATAGATTCGGGAGAAGATATGGACTTACTTTAAATGGACCTTTATGAATGTAATTATCCATAGCAACACGGAAAGCATCTGTGCCATTGAGTGCTGAACCCACAAGGCAAGCGGTTCTAGGTCCGGTCTCATTATCTATTTGAAGGCCTGAATTTTCGAGAGCCTCTTTAATGATCGCCATGGTTAAAAAAACATATTCCGCATTCCAATTGTAGGCTTCTTTTTTGTCCATGAAATCAAGATCCATTGGATCCCATCCGGGGATTTCACCAACAACATTACTGTTGGATGTGGTTTCGCACTTGGTTACTTTTCCAAGGCCGGATTTTGCTTTCACCGCGTTTGTCCATGTTTCCTCAAATGTCTTTCCAAGAGGTGTGGCTGCTCCGTAGCCAACAACAAAAACACGTCTGTTTTTTGGTGGTTTCATAATGTAATTAGTTGAACACCATTAAAATGTATATGGTTAATTTTAGTTGTGTTTCAAGCACTTTAGGAGAAGAAATCTAATAAATCTTTTAAAGATAGTCCGATTAATTTATTTTCCTAAAAACAACACAGGAATTGCACCCTCCAAAACCGAAGGAGTTTTTTAACACAAATTCTTGAGAAAGGCTACGCTTTCCATCTGAAACACAATCAAGTTTCATATCGGGATCGGGGGTATAATTGATCGTCGGAATAAGCGTATCATTTTGCATGCCCATTATAGTGAATATGGATTCTATAGCGCTGGATGCACCCATGGCATGGCCAATCAAGGATTTATTCGCTGAAACAGGTGGGATAGTGTTACCGAATACTGACTTTAACGAGTCATATTCAACTTTATCACCGACTCGCGTGGAAGCGGCATGCGCGTTTACTGCGTCAATGGAATCAGGAGATATACCGGCATCTAATATTGATTCATGAATACATTTTGAAACGGTTTTAAAATTCGGCGCTACAAAATGATGAGCATCAGATGTCATACTCCATCCTGCTATTTCCACTGAATATTTCAGGCCGTGTGTCTCAGCGAATTCTTTGGTTGTCAGGATAACGCAGCCAGCGCCTTCTGATACGACAAACCCTCTTCGGTTTTTTGAAAAGGGACGACTCGCTTTTTCAGGTGATTCTTCAGGGCTCCCCTCCTTGGGTGAAAAAGCGCCGTTCATGGTCGCAAAGCCCCCAACAATAGGTTCAACCAGCGGAAAATCGACTGCGCCGCTTATAGCGATATCTGCCTTTCCAAGTTTAAAGAAAGCGTCTGCGATAATCATGGATGTTAGGCCAGTAGCACACGCAGTAATTGTGGATGTAATGGGGCCGGTTGCGTTGGTCAGAATGGATATTTTTCCGCCAATCATGTTGATACAGGAGTTTGAATTGGTAAACGGATGCGGCAACTTTCCCTGTGCTATCATTTTTCTATCCGCTTTAATAAGGGCGTCCTGACCGCCAACTGCTGAGCTGAAAGTGACGGCTGTCCTGGGAGACAGTTCGGATGTTATTCTAAGGCCGCTGTTCTCAAGCGCCCGATGGACAACAAGCATGGCATATTTGAAAATGGGGGATGTCCAGTTTGCCAGGTCTCTGGCGCTTAAAAAAGGGTAGGGGGTTGTGTCGATTTCATCCACTTGGCCTGCGATACGAACAGGAAAATCATCACGAAGAGGGAAACGAGTAAGTTCGCTGATACCACTTTCCCCCTGGATGGCTCTTTGCCATTGGATGTTTATGTCAGTACCCAGCGGCGAAACCGCGTCATACCCGACAATAACTGCTTTTTTAGGATCTGCCATTTTCATAGTATTATCAATATAAATATGTGTAAAAAATACTAAGGATAATCAGCATTTGCAAGAGATAAAATAATATGCGTTGATACTATCGAAGTTGGCGATCGGTTATTGTAAATGCAGTGTTTATGAAGTAGGGGTCTTCTTTACCAGGAAATAAAATGATACAGTTTTGCGAACATTTCAAAGACTTCTATCCAGTTTTGTAGATCTTCAGTAGACGTGATATGGGCTCTTTTGTTGACCATAATCCAGCTCATATGGGCGGCCCCGTCTTTGCACGTGGAACAGTCTCTTGTTTCAGAAGTACAGCATCGGTGCATGGTTTTCAGGTCAGAGGCCCAACGTATGAAATGGATAAGGCGCTTGGGCCCGGGATGTCTATTGTCAATAGGCTCAGTCACGGATGGGCATTCTCCCCATCCGAACTGACGCCCCAACATTTCTCCGGTGGTGATGACTTTATGATAATATTTTGATGAAATAACGGTTTTAGGATAACTGTCGAGCATATCATCCATTTCCTGTCGGATATCATTCAGCTCTTCGTTGGTCCAGTTAAAGCCCTCCACACCTTCATCATTTGAAAGAAGCTGCATATGAACTTTCAAGCCTATGGATTCTATTTTTTTAATGATTGTTTCAGTTTTTCCTACCTGCTTTGGTGTAATGGTATAGAGGTAATAGGTGCGCTGGTCCCCTTCATAATTTTTACTAGAAATCGCAAAGGTGTCTTTACCTCTAAGTTCCTTTTCATCATTTTCATCACCCCATAATGAAATACCGATTGGCAAATCCGGGAATCGATCTCTGGGGATTTTTTTAATCCCATTTGTGGCGCAAAAAGTAGGCAGGCGTTTATAAAAAGCTTCTACCCGATCTAAATAAAGGGTAGGTTCGCCGCCGATAAGGATGGCAAGGTTTACGCCCCTGTCCATTTCCTTATCTACAAATGTGTGCCATTTTGAAATGTCGGTTTCGTCAATTGCTGCTTTATGTTCATCAGATGAAAAGAAGAAACAGCCTTTGCAGCGAAGATTGCATTGATTTGTTACATCATAAATAGAGCTTCGTATATTTAGCTTGGATATTATTTTATATCGCTCATACCATTCTTCGTTAAGCAAAGAGCTAACGGTTTTCATTAAAATACTCCAAGTTTTCGTACATTGTTAAAAAAATGTTATATGATTTCATGACCGGGCGGTGCGATGAGTTTGTTCATCAGGTTTGGCTCTTTTTCATACCCCATTACCCATACAGCGAGATATGTATCAACATAGTCGAGCCAGGATTGAAACGTTTCTGGATTGTTCGCGTGCCTGTGCAGTCTGGCTGTGACAACCGCGCTTCCTGAGGCATAATGCCTGCAGTCAACACAGTCCGTATCAGGGACACAACATGCCACACTCCGATCCCAGGAAAGATCAGTTCGATATTGCCTGAATGACCGACCCAGTCCAATAGCGGTGGACGGGTTCTGCCTTGGATAGGAGCAGCTGAAAAGTTCGTGGAGACCGTATGTATGCGTATGTGCCATCACATTGTACGGTGAAAAGAGTACATTTTGAGGATATCGTTCAATCAGATCAAGCATAATTTCACGAGTTCTCAACAGAGATTTTATCGTATGCTTTAAATCTCCTGTATATCCAACAGGCGCTGAAAACACGTTAAACGTAATCTTGCAATTATTGTCAGCAAGTATTTGTGTGATCTCATTTACTTCTACAGTATTGTTTTTTACAAATGTATACACAAAAACAGCTCTTGGATCATCTTGATAATTTTCAATTTGCTTAAGAAGCATATGCTTAGCGTTTCGGATTCTCAAGCTTGTTTCATCGTTTCCCCAAACAGATATGTGTATTTTAAAGCCAACTGACAAATCAATTTTCTTTAAGCCGTTTGTCGCGATACATCCAAGAGAAAATTCTTCAAAACAGACAGCGTTCAGCTCTGGAACAAGTGACGGCTCCGCGCCTGCTAAAACAACATATGTGATGCCCCTTGCCTTTTCTGCTTTCATCAGGTTTCGCCATGCATCCACGTCTTTGTTTTCAATGGCAAACTGTTTATCTCCTTCGTAATAATAACATCCATCGCATTTGATATTGCAGCGGTTGGTCATATCATATGTTGATTCTCTTAAGAAAAAATACTTTCTCACTTTTTCCCATCGCGCACGTATGTGTGGATCAGAAATTAAATCAGAAAATTTATATTGATTTCCCGAAAGATCGTTGACGGTAAATTTTGAGATTTCTTTTTTTGGATTCACTATAGGATACCCTGAGAATAGAATCATTGATAATATTAAGATGTTGATTCAAGTTTTTTCAATATACATTCGGCGATCAAGCGAATATTGACAAGCTTGGGATCATCATCCTCGTCAAATTTCATGCTATATTCATCCTGAAGAACAAGAACAACGGTGGCTAGATCCATACTGTCAATGCCACGCTCATCTACCAGGTCTATTTCAGGTACAAATGTATCAGGCGTA
>JAFDFT010000397.1 GCA_019309685.1 Deltaproteobacteria bacterium | reverse complement strand
GCTCCGCGATGAGGACAATGCCAAATATCGCGACCTGATCATCAAGACTCTCGAGTACGATCCCCAAATCCTTAAGCGTTATGTCAACTTTATGAATAATCCCGATGAGGATACAGCGATATCACAATATGGATCTGATGGAAAATATTTTGGCGTTTGCGTCTTGATGTCTACATTGCCGGGATTGCCGATGATTGGTCACGGGCAGATTGAAGGTTTATCTGAAAAATACGGCATGGAATACCAAAGAGCTTATTACAACGAAGAACCAAATCAAGAGCTAATCGAGCGCCACAAAAGAGAAATCTTTCCATTGCTGCATAAAAGATATCTCTTTGCGGAGGTTGACAATTTCGCTCTCTTTGATTTCGCCGATAATAATCGCAATGTCAACGAAAATGTATTTGCTTTTACAAATAGAGTTGGCAATGAATGCGCCCTGGTCGTTTATCACAACAAATGGGGGGACGTTAATGGGTCTATTCTAAATTCAGTCTCAATCAATGGAACCTCAATTCGTTTAATTGATTCTTTGGGTCTTTCAACAGTGAACTGTGACTTTATTTTATTCCGTGATCTAATTTCTGGTCTTGAATATATACGACCCCTGTCTGAGTTTTCTTCTCACGGCCTCCGCGTAGACTTGGGCGCTTATGATTACCGTGTGTATATGGATTTTTCCGTAATAACCGATGAAGATGGGAGTTATTCTCGATTGTACGATTACCTGCATGATATCGGTGTCCATACACTGCAAGACGCTTTGTTAGATCTAAAATTTGTTCCTTTGTCTGAAAATATCGATCTTTTCTGTTCTACCCTGGCTACTTTTTCATCTGCTAAGAATTTAAATTTCTCCAATTTGAACAGACTGTTATCTTCTCCACTAAATGACTTAACCTCAAATCTTTCAGGCTTAACTGTGAAACAAAAGAACCTACCAGACAATTATCAAAAGTCAGTATTAACGAAGATTCAAAACCTCGAAGAGAATTTTCAAACAATTTTTCCATGTGATTTCGTATCATTGAAGTTATCATTAGTAATCTGGTCATTGCTTTACGAAATTTTCTCTCAATCACTCATTCCTAATATAGAGAATCTGTCCAGACCCCTTGCCAATCAGCCTTACTTTAGTGACTCTCTTACGGGCGGAAATCGCGTAGATATTAATACAAACTTGCAGATCATCGGCCTCCTCGCTCCGGCGTTGAAAGACTCTGACTTGGCAATTGAATCTATAATCAACATTTGGTTCGAGTCATCTATTTCCAACACAACTCTAGGATTAAGCGATTATGACGGAATTACCTGGTTTAATAAAGAATCCTTCGAAATTCTATTGGATCTAACCGTATCGTATTTATTAATTACAGAATCCCCAGTTCTATTTGTCAATCAAAAAGATGATTTTTCTGCCCAACTCACCCTCTTTCGCAATGAGGTCTTGGATCGCATGAAAATGTCTAACTACCAGGTGGAAATATTCCACAAAACCTTATTGCAATTCGTAAAAGAATGGACTTCTCTAACAGTCAAATCCAGATCATAGAATCTCCTCTCGATAGTCGGACTTTCCTATCCGGGCCAGCAGGCACCGGAAAGTCTACGGCAGGTATTGAGCGCCTAAAATATCTCCTTCAGTCCGATTTGCCCGGGCATGAGATCTTATTATTATTCCCCCAAAGGAATTTGAGTTTAGGCTATCTCAAGACTCTTGAAGAGATAGAACTTTCTGGTACCAGCAAACCTATCTTCGCAACTTTTGGAGGTTTGGCAAGGCGGGGAATTGAACTTTTTTGGCCCTTATTGCATGATTACTTTCCGGAATTTGCAGCAGACTCTCCGCCAGTATTCTTAACGCTTGAATCGTCTCTGTATTTTATGTCCAAGATTGTTGAGCCTCTGATCATAGAAGAAGGTTATTTCACATCAGTTACTATCCAGCGCAATAGACTTTACAGCCAAATTATTGATAACCTCAATAAAGCAGCTGTTCATGGTTTTTCTCATACAGAAATCTCTGACCGTTTATTATCCTCGTGGATAGGAGATCAATCCCAGGCGCTTGTTTACGAACATGCCCAACATTCGGTCAACTTATTTAGAGAGTACTGCTACGAAAATAATCTGTTGGATTTTTCCCTCCAGGTTGAACTATTTTCCAAATCGCTCAGTAGTGTTCCCTTGATACGGGAACACTATCAGTCACAATACAAACATTTGATATACGATAATTCAGAAGAGGATATTCCAGTCTGCCATGATTTTATAAGCAGTACGCTCCCAAATTTAGATTCCGCCTTGATTATCTTTGATGACGATGCGGGCTACAGGAGTTTTCTAGGTGCATCTCCTTTCAATGCGAGAAAGCTCTCTGGCTTTTGTAAAGATCACATAGAGTTTTCTGAGAATTTCACTAATTCAGATAGCCTTTCAATATTTAGTGCTCAATTAGCAATCGCCCTAGATAGCTCATCCTCTCCTAAGATTTACGAGGGCAAGGTTACGAATAAGGCAATTTCAATTAACTATCGTTCTACCCATCCTCAGATGGTTTCCAGTGTAGCGGCAGAAATCTCTACAATTATAAATTCCGGGACTGCTCCGAGCGAGATAGTAATTCTTGCTCCATTTTTAAGTGACGCCTTACGTTTTATGTTTACGACAGAACTAACTAAGCACGGAATCTCCATCTCTACACACCGCCCTTCCCGTGCATTACGCGACGAACCTGTAACCCACTGCTTATTGACCCTGGCCGCATTTGCTCATCCCCAGTGGAATATACATCCTTCCGCTCATGATCTAACATTCGCCCTGCTTCAATCAATAAAGGATCTAGATCTAACAAGGTCATATATTCTATCCCGGCAATCAATTAAAAATCAAAATAATGTGATTGGGCTAAGTGATTTCGAATCCCTGCCACCTTCATTTCAAGACCGGATAACTTATTATTTTGGCAATCGTTATCAAGACCTAATTACCTGGCTTATTGAATATTCTAAAAGACCTCCCCTCCCATTGGATTATTTTCTTGTTCACCTTTTTGGAGAAATCTTATCTCAGCCGGGATTTGGTTTCCGTGACGATATGTCAATGGCTATGGTAACAAATCAGATCATTCAGTCAGTCCAGAAATTCAGGTTATCCGCTGGGGATATACAACACTTCAATCCTGATCAATTGGGATCTGAATATTACAAGATGGTAAAAACTGGCGTATTAGCAAACCAATATCTACAATCCTGGACTCAAGCACCCGAAGATTCAGTTTATCTTGCACCTGCGTATACTTTTTTACTGAACAATCGGCCGGTTGATTATCAATTTTGGCTTGATGCCGGATCCCGTGGATGGTATGAAAGAATTTTCCAA
>JAFDFT010000396.1 GCA_019309685.1 Deltaproteobacteria bacterium | reverse complement strand
CATTTAAGGCTACTTCACCGACTTCAACCGCGACCTCATCAAGATCCCTGTCAAGTTCTTCTCCGTCGACCTCAACAGTTGTTGCAACACCAAGGTGCCCGGCAACAGCCAGCAATTTGTCAATATCCTTAATCTTATAAGCTTCCGTCTCTTTTCGTGCCGCAGACAAAAAGACTTCTGCAACACAGCGCCCATGATCAGAGTGGGCTGCTGCTCCGCCGGCTATCATTCTGATAAAGTTTCTTGCTGCGATAGTATTGGCCGTTGCGCCGCAAAGGCCTTTTCTTGTATCTTCTCCTTCAATCCCTGCTTTGGGGAGAGGGAGACGGCATGGTCACATGGAACAGTTTTTGCAGCATGTTCCCTGGACACCTATATTACAGGGTTTCATGTTTTCCGCCCTGTCAAAAATTGTTTCAACACCCAGTTCCTGAGCTCTAGCTATCATCTCCTGAGTAGCAACATCAATGGAAGCCTTCACCGGATCGGCCAGTTTGGGCGTCTTTGCTGCTTTTTCTTGTTTTTCTTCTGACATTAGAGGTTCCTCCTCATTTTTGATTTGTTCCGGCAATTTAAAAATTTCACCACTAATTCAATTATTGCCCATTTAAATTATTTATTATTAGTATAAAGGTATTCTTCTGTGAATCCTATCCAACCTGCTTAGCATTTTCGTAATCTTATCTTTTTGTTCGGAAGCCGCGGTCATAGGCATCTCCTCAGGCACCTTCTTTGCTCTTTCTTTCGCTTGCTTCTCACGCTCTTCAGTCCGCTTTAGCCTCAGTTCATTTTCAGCTTCATCACGCTTTGCCCTTGCGTCAGCATCGGCCTTAGTCTTTGCGGCCGCCTCGGCTTTTTCCTTGGCTTCAGCGTCAGCCTTTGCCTTTTCTTCAGCCTCTGCCTTTGCTTTTTCATCTGCTTCGGCCTTTGCCATGGCTTCAGCTTCCGCTTTTGTTTTAGCTTCTGCTTCTGCTTTTTCATCTACTTCAGGTGCAGCCGGGGCCGCCTCCTTAGCAGGCGCAGGTGCTTCTTTTGCAGGTGCTGCCTTGGCAGCCGCTTTTGGAGCTGCCTTTGGAGCGGCCTTAGGTGCGGCTTTAGGAGCAGCCTTCTTCACAGGCGGGTTTTGGTGAAATCTTGGCGAGATCAACTTTCGTATCAGCCAGTTCTTTCTTGATGGGGGCCACATCTGTGGCTGAGCCACCGTCAGAACACAGATCAATGAACGCCTTAACCATTTTAACTGCCTCAGGATGACGCATAATGAGAATATTTGAACCCGCCATCAGGTAGGTCACCGCGCCTACAGCCTCCATTAGAATACCGCGCTTTTCAGGATCCCCCAGCTCGGGCGCTTCTTTGGCTGACAGTTTCGCCTCCTTACACTTCCATATCTCATTACCAAGATTATTAATAAGGGGAAGCTGAAGTTTGTCATCTCCCTGATTCAAAGCTGCCATTCTGAGCCTTTCCATTACCGAATAGGAGTATTCCATCCCATATCCCAGACCGCCGGTTGTTGGATCTATGATAATGCGGTCCATGGAAACCCCGAGGTTTTCAAGAAGAATATTAACCTGCTTCGCGAGGTTAACGTCAATTGGTGAAGATGAGATAATCGTGTGTCCGAATCCCATGGCACTCGCCCCAATCCCCTTGTGGTTCTTGTCGTCCACAGGCCCTAAGGTAAGGTTAGCGCCCTCGCACTCTTCTGAGACTTTCTTCAGTACTTCTTCATCCTTTTGAACATTAGCAGATCCCCATACAATGAGCGGGACATTGACAGCTTTGCTGACTTTCTTGACCGTCGCCGCCGCGTCTTTAGGACTTGAGTCCTTGATGTTCGGATCGGTGCTCTTGAGCTGAAGAACAATCATGTCAGCACCGAATGTATCGACACATTTCTTTGCCCAGGCAGCCGGATCAGAAACAACATCTTTAAAATGACTCAACGCTGATTCCGGCCATTCATCCGGTTCCATATCCCATATTTCCATTGCGATTTTTGGCTTATTCGGCATCTTCCCTTCAAACTGATAGAACGGGTAGCATGTCTCGCCACCAACGGTTACGGAACTTTTACCCTTTCCCAAGGTAATTTCCTTTATCCCGCCGGAATATGATTCTTTAAAAAATTCTAAGCTCAATGTTACCTCCTTATTGATCGATATATTAAGTTAATATTTGAGGTCTGGTCCACTCAAAATAGATCTATAACCCTAAAAAGGGCAAACATAAAAATACTGTATTATTATTAAGTTGCACCCCCTCCTTTCACTGTCTGTTTTTATTATCTTTTTCTACATCTTGTAGATTTATATTCGTTCAGATTTAGAATTTTGGCTATTATATTGCACCATTTATATTGCACCATTTTGTTTGTCAATAGATAGCCGTAATTAATTGATAATTTGTAACTAAATGGGGTTCATTCCTTACAGGCTTATCAATTGAGATCATGAAAAATAAAACCGGAAATTCAGTACATGCAAAATGGCATAAATCATTATAGATCTTTACTGTTCATCCTTACTTGTTAAATTTTATTGCAGCATATCCCTTCGAGCGTCAAGGCGCGCTTTCAGATTCGGAAACATATCTATGTCTGTGTGCGGTAAAAAGAGTGCCGCCATGTAGTTATCCATATAGGAAGGCGTCTCTGATAACTCAAAATTGGTCATTTTTTTAGTCACTTCAACAACATCTCTTCGTATCCGATTTGTTAAAGAACTCATTTTCGCCCCCATCAGGGAACCATTTCCAACAAACGTCACCTTATCAGCATCTATCTCCGGTAACAGTCCGATAATCATAGCCTTTTCAAGGTCAACGTAGCTTCCGAATCCGCCGGCCAGAATAATGCGCTCAACATCTTGAATGCTCATACCTACTTCGGAAAGAAGTGTCATGCAGCCGCTATAAACAGCCCCCTTTGCCCTTATCAAATTTTCAATATCAATTTCGGTTATTACCACTTCCCTGTCTATCTGGGTTTCATCTTTCCAGGCAATGACGTATTCATATATTCCATCCACTTCTCTTATGCGTTCGGTATCCAAATCCCGATTGAACTTACCACGGTTATCAATCACACCCATTTCAAACATGGTGGCCACCATGGTAATCAATCCGGAACCGCAAATACCTTTAGGCCGTACTTTGCCGATGGTAACAAGCATGGGTTCCAAAGTAACCGGGTCCAGAGAAAAATCCTCAATGGCCCCTTTCGCCGCTCGCATCCCCAGTTTAATCCCGCCTCCTTCAAAGGCTGGCCCCGCTGAACAGGCAGCGCACGCAAGCCAATCCTTATTGCCGATGACGATTTCAGCGTTGGTACCGATATCCATGTAAAGCGTTAGCTCCTCTGTTCGATACATGCCCGACCCCATAACACCGGCAACAATGTCTCCTCCCACGTAACTCGATACCTGCGGATATATAAGGGCAGTTACATGCTCTTTTAAATTCATACCCAGATCAAAAGCCCGGATAGGCGGATAGATGGTTGACGCCGGCACATAGGGTGAACGCCTGATATATTTGGGATTCACACTAAGCATGAGCTGGGTCATGGTCGTATTCCCGGCTAATGTGATGGTGGAAATTTCGTCACTATCAATTCCGGCCTGTTTAATAATACTATCAATAACGGTATTGATTGTTTTTATAACTACTTCCTGGAGTTTTTTAAGCCCTCCGGCTTTTTCCGCGTAAACAATTCGGGAGATCACGTCCTCACCAAAACTTATCTGCCCATTAAAATCACCATTTTCAGCGAGAACTTCACCGCTCTTTAAATCCAGGATCTGGCCATAAATGGTTGTTGTGCCGATATCCATTGCTATGGCAAAATTTCGGTCTGTTGTATCGCCAGCCTGAACATTAATAATGCGCGTCCTGCCCCCTTCATGAACCGGTCTGGCAAGGGTCGCTGTAATTTTAAAATCCTTTTCCCGAATAATATCAGGAATTTTCTGAATTACAGAAGGGGTTACATACATTCTATGCTCATCGTGAGAAAGTTTGAGGTAATTGACTAGACGGGAAACATCCGGAAGGTTGTCTTGAGCGGTCGGCTCAGGAAGTTCAAGGTATTTTTTCTCCACAGGGGGTGTAAAAAGCCCTTTTTCCTTTAAATCACCCAAATCCATCTGTTCAATATGGGCCGTTCTCCTGGGAGTTGATTGAAGATTAAGCACACTCGCGTCAATGGCCGATTCTACGGGAATTCTTACAACAAGATCGCTTTTGACAAGAGACTTGCAGGCCAGCCTGTATCCTTTCTTAATGTCTTCCTTGCTGAGCTTTTCTGATATTCCCTCTGCTACATCTCCTTCTTCAATCAGCACACGGCATTTTCCGCATACCCCTTCCCCACCACAAGACGCATTAATATGAACTCCGGCATCCATAGCAGCATGAATGAGATTTTCCCCATCTTCAACTGTTATTTCTCTCTCATGGGGAAGAAATTTAACCTTAAATGTGCTTGCACTCATTTACAGTCATC
>JAFDFT010000053.1 GCA_019309685.1 Deltaproteobacteria bacterium | reverse complement strand
GTATAAAGCCATTAAACCATAGACGATTAAATCATGAATATGCAAATTTTATAAGGAGGAAGCACATTATGCCGCATGTAAAGGCCAATGGAATACAGATCGAATACGATACTTTTGGAGATTCATCAGCGAAACCTCTACTTCTCATCATAGGGCTCGGTGCTCAAATGATTGACTGGGATGAAAAACACTGCAGGCGGCTCGCGGATAACGGGCACTATGTCATCCGGTTTGACAACCGCGATATCGGGCTGACCACCAAATTAGATGACGCAGGTATACCAGATATCATGGAAGCGTATAATTTATTGGCGCAAGGCAAGCAACTAACCGCCCCATACACCCTCGACGATATGGCAGATGACGCAGTGGGCCTGTTGGAAGCTTTAAACGTTGAAAAAGCTCATATTTGCGGCATGTCCATGGGGGGAATGATCGCCCAAACCATTGCCATCAGGCATCCGGAAAAGCTCTTAAGCCTAACCTCTATATACAGTTCCACCGGCAATCCTGAGCTCCCTCCCCCTACGCCCGAGGCCATGGAAGTTCTGCTCGCGCCCCCGCCGGAAAAAAAAGAAGCGTATATAGAATATCTACTAAATGTATTTAAAACAATCTCGGGACCCGGTTTTCCATTTGACGAAAAATGGCATAGGGAACTGGCTGTACAAAGATATGAACGGTCCTTTTACCCTGATGGTGTAGGCCGACAACTTATGGCAATACTTGCCCATGGAAACAGAAAATCAGCTCTTGCATCGGTATCAGTCCCCACACTGGTTATCCACGGTTCTGATGATCCGCTTGTACCGGTTGAGGGTGGAAAGGACACAGCGGAAGCCATACCAGGCGCTGAACTCATAATTATCGAGGGCATGGGGCACGATCTCCCGCATGATGGCGCCTGGCCGCAAATTGTGGAAGCAATTACAGCGCATACGAAAAAGGCAGTTCTCTGAAACAATATTCTGTGAAACAGTAATTAATAATATAAAAGGAATGATAATGATTCGATTTAAATATTTTTTAATTTTTTTTCTTTTACTATCTTTCAGACCCGTATTCGCCGAAGAAACGATGTTAACAATTATCCATTCAAATGATTTGCACTCTCATCTGTTGGGTTTTTCTCCCAATATCGATTATACTCCTGAACAAACGGGTAATGACGCGACTATCGGCGGCTGGGCAAGGATCGCAACCGTAATAAAAAATGTAAGAAAAGAGCGAAATAATCCCGTCCTGGTCCTGGATGCGGGTGATTTTCTAATGGGCTCACTCTTTCATATGCTAAGCCGGGAGCATGCTTTTGAGCTGCGGCTGATGCATCTGATGGGATATGACATGATAACCCTTGGAAATCACGAATTCGACCTCAAACCCCAGGGCCTGGTACGAATCCTGACATCCGCACGTCAGCAAAATTTGATCCCGCAGATTGTCCTGTCCAACGCGATTTTCAGTGAAAAAGATGCTGATGACGACACTCTTGAAAAAATCTTCAAACAGGGACTCGTGAAACCTTTTCGTGTAATTGAAAAATCGGGCATCCGCATCGGTTTTTTCGGGCTTATGGGGATTGACGCGGAGGAAGTAGCTCCTTTTGCGTCGCCCGTCAGTTTCGGCGATCCAATCGAAACAGCCAAAAGGATGGTTAAAGAATTAAGAGAAAAGGAACAAGCCGATATTGTAATCTGCCTCTCCCACAGCGGACTTTCAGATACTATGGAGCGTTCGGAAGATGAACTGCTCGCAAAAGCCGTAGACGGCATAGATATTATTATCAGCGGGCACACACATACAAAAACAAACAGTGCGCTTACAGTAGGCAGCACAATCATTGTCCAGGCATGGGAATACGGCAAACATCTCGGGATAATGGATATAGCGTATAATAACGGCGCAGTAACCCTGAAAAACTATCAGATCAAAGAAATCAATGACTCCATCATGGGTGATAGAGAAATTTCAGCAAAGATCAGATCCTTTGAAGCGTTGATCAACAAAAAGATACTCGCCCAGGCAGACCTTAATTTCAATCAAATCATAGCACAAACCGATTTCGACCTTGAAATAAAAACAGAGGAATCAAACCTTGGTAACCTTATCGCTGATTCCATGCGCTGGTATATCAACTCCATGGAAAACAGCAAAGAAGACAGGGTGGCTGTAGCGATTATTTCAAATGGTGTCATACGTGACGACATAGTAAAGGGCAAGACAGGAAATATCGCAGTATCCGACGCATTTCGCGCCATACCTCTTGGCATCGGTTTTGATGACGAACAAACAATGGGATACCCTCTTATTACCATTTACATGTATCCTTCTGAACTTAAAAAAGGGCTTGAAATCCTGACAAGCATTTATCCCATGAAGGGGACCGATTATTATGTGCAGGTGTCAGGTGTAAAATTTACCTATAACCCAAACCGGATGCTTTTTGACAGGGTTACTGAAATATGGCTTGGTGACGAAGAAACAGGGTACAAGCCTCTGGACTATTCCGGGTCAAACAAAGCTTTAATCCGGGTAGCGGCTGATATTTACAACGCGACCTTTTTAAAGATCATCGGCAGTTTCACCTGGGACATTCTGGAAATTGTCCCAAAGGATAGGGATGGAAATCCCATTCACGACTTAAGAAACGCCCGGGTGGATGCCGATAGAACAAAACCGGGTATCCAGGAGCTTAAAGAATGGGCCGGTGTTCTGAAATATATTCAGCATTTCCCTGATACGAATAACAATGGAATTCCGGATATCCCTGAAAAATACAGGGGCAAACTGGGAAGGCAGGTAGCCGAGGCGAGCTGGAACCCGTACAAGCTTCTCAAACGCGGAACCTATGTCACGTGGACTCTGTTTTTCATCCTTCTGACAGCCCTGGTTCTAATCATCATTTTTGTCAGATGGATATGGCACAAGGTAACGGCTTCGCAAAAAGCCATGTAATAAAGTTTTCCTTTTTAAAATATAAAGGAATTTCTGATCTGTCATTGCAAGCGAAGCGATCCCAACGATGGAAACGAGATTGCTTCGCTCGCAATAATGTAACATGATAGGAATTAGACAGCTGCCGGAGGTCGCTTGTCAAACCACGGCTTTTCTTTTTCCAGTTGAGCCGCAAGCCTGAACAATGTCGCCTCATCTCCAAACCGCCCAATAAACTGTACACCGCATGGGAGTCCATCAGGTGTCCAATGCAAAGGCACTGACATAGCTGGCTGGCCGGTGAAGTTTGCCAGTTGTGTAAAGGGTGTTTTAGATAAACTTTCAACTGCAAGAATATCAACAATTCCAGATGCCTTCAGCAAGCTACCCAATCCAAATGTATTGACGACTTTCATCAAAACGCGTTCAGCCGGTTTGGGTTTCAACTCTCCTATTTTTACAGGCGGATATGCGGTTGTTGGTGTCAGGTAGAGATCGTATGTCTCATGGAACTGTCCCATTATTCTGGACGCAACACCCCATTCCCGCATGGCCTTGACAAAATATCCTGCAGAGTATGTACGACCCAGTAAACCGAGGGTCCATGTCAGCATCTCAACATCCGACGGTTTGGCCTTTCTGCCGAGAATGTCTTTCAGATCTTCAATATCGGCCGCCATTTCACCCATATACATGGTAAGATATGACCCGGCTAGCGTCTTGCCGTCAATTTCAGGCGCTGCTTCCTCCACTTTATGCCCGAGTTTTTCAAGCAGTTTCGCGGTGTCTTCAACAGCGCTTATACACTCCGGATGAACTTCCGCATTAATGGGAGACCGGACATTAAACGCGACTTTCAGGCTGCCCGGATTCTGTTCAATCTCCTTCACATATGGCGTCTCCGGGTTGGGTATAGAATATGGCGCACCTATATCCCCGCCGCATATGGCATCCAGAACAGCCGCACTGTCTCTTACGGACCGGCTGATGACATGTTCTATCACCGCCCCCTGCCAGATGGCGCCATGCTCCGGACCGGTTGGATTTCGGCCCCTAGTTGTTTTCAGGCCGAATAATCCGCAGTAAGAGGCGGGTATACGAATGGAACCGCCGCCATCTCCGCCGGATGCCACTGGCACCATACCGCTGGCAACCGCCGCAGCCGATCCGCCGCTTGACCCGCCGGGTGTATGGTCCGTGTTCCAAGGATTACGTGTTTCACCATGAAGCTCCGGCTCAGTGTAACCGAGCAACCCGAATTCAGGCGTGTTGGTTTTCCCAAGGATTATAAGTCCTGCTTTTTTAAACCTGCGGACAAGTTCACTGTCATGGTCAGGAATGTAGTCCTTAAACGCCTTTGATCCGTTGGTCAGCCGTACACCTGCCACAGCGGCAAGTAAATCCTTCAGCAGAAAAGGCACACCGGCAAATGGGCCTTCCGGTAATTGGCCTTTGACTGCTTCCCTGGCCTGATCATACATTTTTGTGATGACGGCGTTTAATTTTGGGTTAAGAAGTTCAATTCTTTCTATGGCTTCCTCGCAAATTTCTTCTGGTGAAATTTCCTTTTTTCTTACAAGCTCAGCCAACCCCAGCCCATCATATTTATCATACTCTTTGAATCCGCCCATGGCACCCTCCTTAAAATAAATAATTTCAGGATATGTTCCTCTTATTCAAGAGACTCTGCAGATATAAAAGCACGCTAAAATTTATACCCAACATCACCATATTTTGAACTCTTTTATTGATACCCTTAGATTCTCTTTAAATCAAGAAATTCTCATCCTTTATAAACAAAAACACTGCTATTATAAATTGTTAATAGCCATTATTGCAAATAACGTAAAACAATATTATGTTTCTCTAATTAACTAATTCAATAGGAGACAAGATGGCCAACAAACACGCCGTCAATGTAGCGATTACAGATGTTACACTCAGAGAATACGGCCAGAACGTTAAAAAAGAGCATCTCGATTTATTTACGCCTGACATCCGCTCTGAAATAGCACTGAGCCTCATAGACGCTGGTTTCAAAAGCATTGAAGTTTTCTCTTGCGTTAATCCTCAAGTTGCCCCTTCGATGAATGAAGTCCATCTAAAAAAAGTCATTCGCTCTTTAGGGAAAATTGATGAAGTAAATTTGATTACTCTCGTACCCAATAAAGCTGGTTTTGAGAATTTTCTTCACCTGAATCTGGGCCCGGATGGATATAATCACACAATGGCTCTTTTCTTTTCGGCCATTGAATCTCATAATTTGGCGAATCTGGGGCGATCCATAAGTGAAACCATCCATGAATACAAATCGATTGCGGATAAAGCAGCATCTAAACATATCCGAATCATTGGATATCTGTCTGCAGCGTTCGGTTATCTGGAGCATAAAACTTATAAAATGATAAAAGCCGATGTAACTGATTTAACGGCCTATATTGATATACTGTTTGATCTTGGTGCGGAAACAGTTACATTATCTGATCTTCAAGGTGTGGCTGATGAAAAAGAAACGAAAAGGCTTCTGGAAGCTATCCTAAATAAAAGAAACGGTAAGGATATTCATCGTCTGGGTTATCATCCTCATCACACATCAGATGAACGGGCCATGTCTAACAGTATGGCAGTGTATGATATCGGCATCCGTAGATTTGATGCGTCTCTTGGCGGTACAGGAGGGTGTATCACAGGTGCACCCGGCAATCAGCCAACAGAACAACTGGTCCAGAAATTCGCTGAATCCGGAATCGACACCGGTATTGATGGTAAAAAAGTGACAAAACTGGCCGAGCAATTAAAAAAGGAATTATACAGTAAAATTGAGATCGCCTAAAAATAATTTTGACGGTTCTAAGTAAAGTTGTTAAGATGTTGATGTTCTATTTTTCAAATATTTTAAATGGGTCGTTTCACAAACCATATCGTTATTACATGCTCCACCAAAACAGGGAGGTAAAAATGATCAAGAAAATATTGGCCGTTTTTCTATTTTTTCTTATTTTTTTTACAGGCACAGCATTTGCTGATAAAACATCAGTAACCATTGAAGCCCCGGATGTAGTAGTGAAAAAGGGATCGGAAATTACGATAAAAGTCAATGTAGTGCATAGGGGCAATAACTTTGCCCATTATACAAACTGGGTGTATGTGAAGGCCAACGGCGAAGAAATAGCCCGGTGGGAATTTTCCATGGGAAATAGGCCCGAAAATGAAAAATTTATTAGAGAAGTAAAATATACAATCACAGTACCAACTGAAATTATCGCTGAAGGAAACTGCAATATTCATGGAAGCAATGGCCAGGCAGTTTTAAAAATTAATGTAAAATAGTTTTTGGAGGACATCCCATGAACATCGGCGGCATCTCTATTATTTTGATATTGGGTGTTTGCAATCTGCTTTTAGTTTTCTTTCAGGTGCTATCAGGTCTTAGAATAATCAAGGTGAGCCCCAAGGTTCATAAAAAAACCGGTATTGCGTTAGTCGTTTTCACGTTAGCTCACGGATTCCTTGCATCTTTTGCGAATTCATAAGTAAATTCACAAAACATTCGGGCAGTACATGAAAGGGGGCAGCCTTTCCATACCCCCCTCGCCCTTAATCTCTTTCTCCAAAGATGGCAACTGTTGCTGACCCTTCCGCATACGGATAGAGCATAAAGTCTATATTAAGTTTTACCATAAAGAACTTTTGAAGTTGTCCTAACTATTGCCCATCCATAAATTGCTATTTTGCCCGATTTTTGCGTCAAGCTCAAATTTTAATCTGCCTTCGAACTTTGGCGGATCGCCTTCCTTGAACTCGAACAAAATATCTATTTTCTGGACGGACACTAACTAAGTCCTTTTTCATTAAAAAAACCACTGTATTTCATGTCAGAAACATTGATATGGTTTACAAGCCAATCCCTTAAAAAAGATAATATAGGAACAGAAAGCAGCTGACTCCCATTATCGAAATCATTTTTAAATTCTGTTACCTTTTCAATAAACATATTGTGCTCCTGTTTATGTGAAAAGGTTTCAGGATAGCCGAACTTATCAAAATACTTTTCCTCTGTGGCAAAATGTGTCTTTGCATACAGAACAAGGCCGGTAATTATCTCAGCAAGGGCATCTTTCCCCTTTCCTTCTTTCATTGCAGCACTAAGATCATTTATAAAATTAACCAGGTGCTGGTGCTGAGAATCTACCTCTGCTACATTCACACTCAAATTTGTACTCCATTTCATAAAAGCCATCGGATATTTACCTCCCATTCAGATTTTACATTATTTTAATTTTAATGATTTTATTACATTTTGTTGTTCTAAACTATTTGGTTATTATAAGGATGATCCAAGTGAGTGTCTATAGTTTTTAGGTGGAAAAAACAGAAACTTATTCAGAATGCTCTTTATCTCACAAATAGGTTTGCCTGGATGAGCAAATATAGTCTTGACGAACCATATTGCTTATTATATCAAATAAATTCAATTGATTTCCCTTAATGTCGATTGGATAATATTCATCGATATGAAGCTCGACTTTTAAATTTTATAATCAAAAAACTTTTTCTCCAATCAGTTCCAAACACCGGCAAAATTGCTGAAAACCTTTTTATTCTGGGGGTCAACATGAAAAAAACAGTTCTTTTAATTTTCTTATGCATCGTCCTTCTAATCTGCGTCATGCTGGTTAAGACTGCCACTTTTAAATCCAAGCAGATTGAAATACAATCTGAAGAAGGAGTCGAGGTTAACATTGAAAAAGCGGCTGTCAGTCTCTCACGAGCCATTCAATTAAAAACAATATCTCACCAAGACCCTGCCGAGTTTGACTTAAGCCAGTTTAAGGCGCTTATACACCTCCTTGAAAAGTCATTCCCAAAAGTTCACGCTTCATTAAAAAAGGAAATTGTGGGAGATGCCAGCCTGCTTTACACGTGGAAGGGAAACGACAGCAATCTCAAACCGATCATCCTGTTGGCTCATACGGATGTTGTCCCTATTGCTCCCGGCACAACAAAGGATTGGACGCATCCGCCATTTTCCGGCAAAATAGCCGATGGATTTATCTGGGGCAGGGGCGCCGTTGATTATAAAGTCGGGGTGCTGGGAATGCTTGAAGCTGTAGAAGCTCTTTTAACAGAAGGGTTCGAGCCAAAACGAACTGTTTATCTTGCCTTTGGCCATGACGAAGAGGTGGGAGGAAGCCGTGGCGCTGGAGCTATTGCTAAGCTGCTTAAAACCAGGGAGGTAAAGGCCGAATGGATACTGGACGAAGGAGCTTTGATTATTTCAGGTGTTATACCAGGCATTTCTAATCCTGTTGCACTTCTGGGATTAGCAGAAAAAGGATATGTAACACTTGAACTGAGTGTGGAAACGGATGGCGGACATTCTTCAATGCCGCCAAAAGATACGGCAATCGGAATCCTGTCGAGCGCCATTCACAACCTTGAAAGAAATCAGTTTCCGGCGAAATATGAAGGACTCATCATGGAAATGTTTGAATATGCAGGCCCTGAGATGCCTTTTGGTATGAAACTGCTTTTTGCCAACAAGTGGCTGTTAACGACTGTGATTAAGGGTCAGTTTCAAAAAGTGTCTTCTATGAATGCCATGCTGAGAACGACGATCGCACCTACGATAATAAATGCCGGGACAAAGGAAAATGTTTTACCTCAACGAGCCAAGGCGCTTGTTAATTTCAGGCTTTATCCGGGCGACTCCATCGAATATGTAATCGACCACGTTACCAAGAGTATCAATGACCCAAGGATTAAAATCGAAAAGACCGCCCATGCCGGACGGGCAGCCTCACCGGTAACGGATATTCATACAGATAACTTCAGCCTGCTTCATAAAACAGTTCGACAGATATTTCCTGACGTGATTGTTACACCGTTTCTTGTTGTTGGGGGAACCGATACAAAGCATTATGTAGCAATTTCTGAAAATATCTTTCGTTTTCTCCCCTTACGGTTTGAAAAAACGGATATAAAACGTGTTCATGGGACGAATGAACGCATAAAAATTGAGCACTATGAGGAAAGCGTTAAATTTTACGCCCAAATGATAAAAAATGCCAACTAATCAATAATTATCCGACTAAATCATTATAAATAAAGACAAATAACTTCGGCCGTCAATGGGTGTAAACAAACGTAATGAAGACACTTTATTTGTAAAAAAATTGCATAAATATTATTGAACTTGTAGACTTATTTTGGTTATAAAACGCCTTACGCGACATATAATTTTAATCTACGCCTGGCTGATGACATTGAAAAGTGTTCTTTACGAAGTGAATGAATTTATCTGAATTGAACTCAAAAAAAGGGAGGTTAACATAAAAAAGGCTATCTTATTAACATCAATTCTTTTTTTATCGGTTTGTGTTTCAGTTTTGACCTTAACAAGCGCTTCAGTTCAAGCCGGCGACAGGCCTGCAGACGGGGGATTGACTATCTCAGCTAAAAAACCCCTTTACAGTGTTGGTGAAACTGTTATCTTTTCCCTAATTAAATACGCTGGCGCTGATGATACCAACGCAGACCTCAGCGACTGTTACTATATCATCCCAAAGAAAAAGGATAATGGTAAATGGAGAGAGTTTTACACCAGCCCCAAGAACCCGTTTTCGTTTAAAATCTTGGGATTAGAGAAAAAATTTAACTTTAACTGGGACCAAAAAGACAATGAGCGAACACACCAGGCAAGACCCGGCGAATGGAGAATCAAGTTTTTTGCCCCCAAGGGCAACATCGGCGAACCCCTGGTCGCAAAGTTTACT
>JAFDFT010000395.1 GCA_019309685.1 Deltaproteobacteria bacterium | reverse complement strand
CCATTTTCTTCTTTAGGTCCTGAACAACCTGTTTGTGCAGATATCTTGCCTTCATGCTCATTAATTTATCTCTTTTTTCTACAGAAGTCAAAAAAACACATGAGTTTTTTTGACCATGGTTAAAAATGTCAACATTCTCAACAGAACAATCGGGTTAAAATCACCATCCACTACAAACGTGAAACTGAGAAACTGGGAGCAGGACACGGTTTTCTTCATGGATGGCCGGTGGACATCTCTTCATTCTGTATGGCGAGACGAAGTTAACCTTTCTACTGAATCTCTGATTTTCAAGAGTCAATATACCTCCTGAATTTTGACTTGATCAAAATTGCAACAGAATCGTTATTGATCTGTAAAAGCACTTCTGCGCTGTGCGTATACTGCTCTAAAATAATCCAATTTTTGGATTGACCGACCAGTCATTTTTTTGTTAGCGTTCAGTCGTGTCCATCAGAACAAAAAATAATAAATCAACAGACTCATAAAGATGGTTCAGCGTTAAAACTGCAACCAGTAGCCCACTGACTTAAGTCTAGCTTGAATAATTGCTTTTTCGCCCGATCTCTGCGTCACAGAAAAAGTGAAAAATGCTCACATATGACTAATTATTCATGGCACCCTAAAAAAAGGAAAGTTCCCATTTTTATCACATCAGACGAGCAGGAGAGAGATAACTAAATGCCGAAGTTTGTAATTTCTTACGTAAAATACGTTGATTACGTCTCAACCAAGCTCGGTCGAGCGGCAATGTATTCAATCTTTCTCATGATTGCAGTATTGCTGCTTGGTTCAATTACTCGCAACATTCTCAACATACCGCTATCCTGGACTGTTGAGATGGCACAATTCATTATCACCGGCTATTACATAATGGGCGGTGCTTATTCAATGCAGTTGAAAGAGCATGTTCGCATGGATCTGCTCTATGATCGCTGGTCAGATACGACCAAAGCCAAAGTTGATGTCTGTACCAATTTTTTTCTGCTTTTTTATCTTATCACGCTGTTTATCGGTTCAATCTCCAGCACCATGTATGCCATTGAATACAATCAGCGTAATTTTTCCCAGTGGAATCCCTCAATGATACCAATTAAAATCATCATGGTATTAGGAATTTTCCTGATGATATTACAAACAATATCTACCTTTTTCAAAGACTTGGCCAAGGCTAAAGGAATCACAATTTCATGAGTTACGAACTGATTGCCCTCACTATGTTCGGTGGCATGCTGGTGATGATGTTAACCGGTCAGCGTGTCTTTGCAGCGATTGGCTTTGTGTCATCGGCAACAGCTCTACTCTTGTATGGAAACGGTGCCGTTGAAATGCCATTTATGGCAGCATTTCAATTGTTTAACTGGTATCCGATGCTGACGCTTCCTATGTTTATCTACATGGGCTACATCCTCTCTGAATCAGGCATAGCAGATGATTTATATGGTATGTTTCACGTCTGGTTTGGCGGACTTAGAGGTGGACTCGCCGTTGGCACGATTGGCCTGATGGTAGTTATTTCTGCTATGAACGGACTAAGCGTAGCCGGTATGGCAATTGGCGCGACTATTGCCCTTCCGGAAATGCTTCGGCGCAACTATGACAAGGTGATGATAACGGGAGTTGTACAGGCAGGCAGTTCGCTGGGTATCTTGGTGCCACCTAGTGTCGTCCTGGTTCTTTATGGAATGATTGCACGCCAGCCTGTTGGCAGACTCTGGCTGGCCGGCCTTATTCCCGGCTTAATGATGGCAGCCTTCTTCATTATCTACATCGTTATCAGATGTAAATTTCAACCCCACCTTGCCCCTACGGTGAGTAAAGAAGAACTGGATATGCCGCTTAGTGAAAAACTCAAGCTGTTAAAGGCCGGCATTGTTCCGTTTCTGATTTTCTTTTTTATGACTGGTTTGTTCCTTATGGGTATCACCAGTCTTGTTGAAAGCTCTGCAGTGGGTGCAACCGCTGCAACAATTGCTGCACTCGCCAAACGTTCTCTCACTAAAAAGGTCATGGAAGAGACGTTAAGAAAAACGCTGGGCATATCATGTATGTTTATGTGGGTTATCCTGGCTGCACTTTGCTTTGGAGCTGTTTTTGACGGTATCGGTGCCGTTAAAGCCATTGAATCTTTGTTTATTACAAAATGGGATTTAAGTCCCTGGCAAGTGCTGGTCATGATGCAGTTGTCATACATTATAATGGGGATGTTTTTAGACGACACTGCAATGCTGGTCATTGTTGCCCCGCTCTATGTTCCTTTGATTGTCTCACTCGGGTTCAACCCAATCTGGTACGGAGTTTTATACACAATTACTTGCCAGATCGCCTATATGACACCCCCTTTTGGTTATAATCTGTTTTTAATGCGCGCAATGGCCCCAGATGAAATCTCGCTGACGGATATTTACCGCTCTATAATTCCATTCGTGTTTGTTATGACTTTTGCCTTGATATTACTTATGGTTTTCCCTCAAATCGCCCTCTGGCTGCCCGATTTGGTTTATTCAAAATGATAACAGTGTAATCTGGTAAGGATCAATACGATCCGGCATTCATCTTTTAACACAAAAGGAGATAGTCAATGAAAGACGAAAAAACTGTAACCGAACCTAAAACAGCAGTTGAAAAAAAAGAAACAGTTGAAAATAGTGGCCGCCGGGATTTTATCAAAAAAGCCGGCATAGCAACGGCAGGTGCAGTTGCTGCCTCAACTGTTATCTCCACTCCCTATGTCTATTCTGCCACTAAGCCAATTAAATGGCGCCTGCAAACCTATTCCGGAGCCCCATTGGGCGCTCATGTCATTCTGCCCCAGATTGAAGCATTTAACCGTGCAGCCCACGGTCAAATGGAAATTGAACTCTATTATGCCGACCAGCTGGTTCCCACCGGCGAGCTTTTCCGTGCCATGCAAAAAGGAATGATTGACGCCGTGCAGAGTGATGACGCAACCATGGCGTCCCCTGTTGATATTAATGTGTTTGGCGGCTATTTCCCCTTTTCAACCCGTTACAGCCTGGATCTGCCTGTTTTATTCAAATACTACGGCTTAGATAAAATATGGGAGGAAGCTTATGGTGAAGTTAAAGGCGTAGATTGGCTCGGTGCCGGTGCCTGGGATCCACTGCATATTTTCACCAAAGATCCCATCCGCAGTCTTGCAGACATGAAGGGCAAGCGTGTGTTTGGTGTGCCCACAGCCGGGAAATTTTTGTCACGTTACGGCCTGGTGCCTGTAACACTCCCCTGGGATGATATTGAAGTGGCTATTCAAACCGGTGAACTTGATGGTGTCGCCTGGTGCGGATTTACGGAAGCGTATGAAGTTGGCTGGGCCGATGTGTGTAACTACGCATTGACAAACAATATTACCGGAGCCTGGTGTGGATCATATTTTGCCAACAGTA
>JAFDFT010000394.1 GCA_019309685.1 Deltaproteobacteria bacterium | reverse complement strand
AAGCCGTAATAATCTACTGCGAATCCTTGATAACGCAGAAGATGGGGTATCATCGGCTTTCCCGGAGGGTAAATAAAATGAAAATAAAGAATGATATTTATACCTCATCTATAGCAGATATACAAAAATATGAATAAACCGAGCTATACCCTTAATACCTATGTAATTAGTAAAAATTTTTCATTTTATTTACGCTCATTTGAGGTATCACTATTGTGAAAGATATACGTGTCAATATGTATACCCAACCAAAAACATTTATTCAAATAAGACTGTCATCGGTATAGGCAACTTTGCCTTGCGCCATAGTAAAAACAGCCTTTCCTTTTAGCTGCATTCCATTAAATGGCATGTTTCGGCTTATGGATAAAAAATTGTCAGAATTGATTTCATGCATGATTTCTGTATCAATGATCGTTATATCCGCTAATGAACCTATTTTTAATCCGTTTTGAATACCAATTATGGCTGCTGGATGTGTATGCATCTTTTCAACCAAATCAGATATCGTTAGCACACCTTCTACAACCAGCTGCAACGAAAGTGAAAGTGAGGTTTCGAGTCCGATAATACCATTTGCCGCTAGATCAAACTCCACTTCTTTTTCAATAGAAGAATGCGGCGCATGATCAGAAGCAATCGCATCAATGGTACCATCTACAAGCCCATTTCGTATTTCATTCCGATCACGATCCGTACGCAAAGGTGGATTCATTTTTGCGTTGGTATTGTATTCACCTACAGCTTCTTCAGTTAGTGTAAAATAATGAGGAGCGGTCTCTGATGTAACCCTTGCGCCTCTTTTTTTTGCTTCCCTGATGGCGCAAACAGATTCAAATGTGCTGACATGTGCAATGTGAACGGGCGAGTCCGTTAATTCGCTCAAAGCGATATCTCGCATTACCATAATACTCTCAACGGCATTGGGTATTCCTCTAAGACCCATTTTTGTAGCAAAGGCGCCTTCATTCA
This sequence comes from Deltaproteobacteria bacterium, assembly GCA_019309685.1. Lineage (GTDB taxonomy): Bacteria > Desulfobacterota > Desulfobacteria > Desulfobacterales > JAABPS01 > JAABPS01. Next base: position 2,437 of record JAFDFT010000394.1, on the reverse strand, counting down.
TTACACCCTTTCCGGCAAGATCCATATCTTCACAGTGAGATATGGTCGGAAGACCAAACCCTTTTGCATATTCCATTGCTCTTCGCATAAGCTGGCTATCCATCACTGGACGCCCGTCATCTGAAAAAGCAATCGCTCCTGCATCCTTTAAGTCTCCATATTCACATAAATTTTCACCCTTTAGCCCTTTGCTGATGGCTGCAACCGGATACACCCTAACAGCCGATACCTCTTGCGCTTTCTGAATAATATATTCAGTTATCTGGCGATTGTCATTGACGGGATTTGTATTCGGCATTGCGCAAATAGTGGTAAAACCGCCATGGGCTGCAGCAGCGCATCCTGTTTCGATGGTTTCCTTATATTCATGTCCGGGCTCTCTTAAATGAACATGCATATCAATTAGCCCAGGCGTTACTATCTTGCCTGACGCATCAATAGTCTTATCAACTTTTTTTTGTGACGGCTTCTTCTCCTTTTTACTTTTATTTTTCGACGATTTTCTAATTTCAGCTATCTTTCCATCTTCCACAAGAATATCGGCAATATCATCAAAACTGCCTGGATCAATAACCCTCCCTCCCTTAATCAGCAGTCGCATCTCTAGCGCCCCCCACAATAAGATATAAAATTGCCATCCGCACAGCTACACCATTCGTTACCTGATCAAGAATAATGGAATATGGTCCATCAGCTACTTCAGGTGCTATTTCCACACCCCTGTTAACGGGTCCTGGATGCATGATTAACACATCCGCTTTTGCTTTTTTTAATTTCTCTTTTGTCAGCCCATACACTTTCGCGTACTCTCTTTCCGATGGAAACAAATAACTTTTTTGCCGTTCTTTTTGAATTCTAAGCATCATAATAACATCAGCGTTCTGGATTGCTTCTTCAGCATGATATGTAACGGACGCGCCAAGGGATTCGATGCCTTTTGGAATCATAGTCGGCGGACCTGCCAGGGTAATATGCGCACCTAATTTTTTAAAACCAATGCAATTTGAGCGGGCGACCCTGCTATGGGATATATCTCCGATAATAGCTATGTTGAGACCGGATACTTTACCTTTTTTTTCAACGACAGTCATGAGGTCGAGAAGTGATTGAGTTGGATGGGCGTGCATACCGTCTCCGGCATTGATAATTGGAATGGTTGTCATTTTTGAGAGCATGTGAGGTGCGCCAGCGGAGCTATGCCTGATGATAACGGCATCTGGGTTCATTGCCTCAAGAGTTCGGGCAGTATCAAGTAAGGTCTCGCCTTTTACGATACTGCTCGAACTTCCAGATAGTGTCAGGCTGTCTGCGCTGAGCCGTTTGGCTGCGATATCAAAGGATGTTCTGGTTCGGGTGCTTGGTTCATAGAAAAACAAAACAACTGTTTTCCCTCGCAGGGTAGGCACTTTCTTGACTGGCCTTTTTGAAATTTCTTTCATCCGCTCCGCTGTATCAAGGATCACATTAATTTCTTCAACGGAAAGCGATTCCATATCCAGAATGTGTTTCCGCGCAAACTGCATGGCACCCCTTTGCTGTTCAGTTTCCATCTTTTGAAATAAAATTAATAGATGAGCACTATTTAAGTGTTTTCCCCAACCTATCCCATCGTAGTATGAGTGTCTCCCAATTCCAGTTCCAAATCCAACCCCTGGGCAATACAGATGACCAGTAAATTAAAAATGCCTTCCCTTTTACATCTTCTAGCGGAACAAATCCCCAAAACCGGCTGTCATGGCTGTTGTCCCTGTTATCTCCCATGACAAAAAGTGATTCCAGAGGTACTGTGACAGGCCCGTAGTTATCTCGATGACTGGATTCTGCCGGAATCTTATCTGGGTCTTTATAACTTTCATACACCTTGTCCCCAAAATTTTTCCCATTGATAAATATTTGTTTATCCCGAATCTCTATAACATCTCCTGGAATCCCTATAACCCTTTTAATAAAATCTTTCTTTGGGTCTATGGGATATTTAAAAACAATAATATCTTCTCTCTGTGGATTTTTAATCGGAATCAGGGTTTTTTTAATAAAAGGTATTTTTATGCCATAAATAAACTTATTTACCAGTATATGATCTCCAACAAGAAGCGTCTCTTTCATAGAACCGGATGGGATTTTAAACGCCTGGACAACAAACGTCCGGATAAACAGCGCGAGAATAATTGCGAGGGTTATCGCCTCAATATTTTCTCGAAGGCTGCTTTTCTTTTTACTTAAATCTCTTTCTTTTAAATCATTCACTTCCAAGTTCCTATCGCCTTTCTTTTAATATTCCTTCTGTTTATAAAATCACTTCAATATGCCTTAAATAAACTACTATTAAAATAAACCAGCCAGAATAATGAATAATCTTAGGATTGCGTTACATATTACACCCGCCACTACATCATCCATCACAATTCCCGTACCGCCGGTAAATTTCATCTCAACC
>JAFDFT010000393.1 GCA_019309685.1 Deltaproteobacteria bacterium | reverse complement strand
ATCGACTATTTCCAGGTTATGACGGCCGGCATTAAAAATCCCTGCACCCGTAACACAGTCAATATATTTTTCTCCCGAGATATCCCAGACCGACGCTCCGGAACGCTTCCCTTCATTGATATCAAGGCTCGCATTTTTCAGCATCCTCAGAGCAAAGGGATTTACATGCTCACGATAATTTTCTTCGGTCTCCTCTCTTATCTTTACAGGATCTTTTTCAGAAAGGATATCATCTATAAGAGACATGTCAGACCTCCGGCCATATAATAGCAGTAATGGCATCAATCCTCATGACATCTTCCTGGCTTCCTTTCACCTTTATTTCGCCCTTGAGATATTTCTGGGTAGGATTGATGTCTCCCCAGAACATGTCACACATATCTTCACTCGTTCCCTCAATAATGACATCCGGTGTTTTCTGCGTCCCATTTTCGATCTTTGTTATCTCCCCTTCCACAACTGTCATGGTAAACGCGTCAGCTGTATCAATGGTCTTGTAATGTAAAACCTTTGTCCAGTCCCGCTGCATTCTTCTTAAGCGCTTGTTGTTATTGCACTGCTCCTTGAAGTCGGCGAGCGCCTCTATTATTTCTTCCGATGTGGCCATATAAACCTCCGATAATTATTTGTTGATGACTTTGTAATCCCGCATTCAGCGGGACTGTGTTGCGCTGCATCCTGAATTCATTCGATGTACTATAAGTACGCCACATTCCTCAGGATTAACGCGCCTTGAACTGGGTTTTTACTTTTTCATCACATTTTTATTTTTTACGAGCCAATTATTCGTTGATATTCCGGCATAAACACACATGATCGCTAATACTTTTCAATACCGCCCTGTTTTATTACTTCAGACATGGATGTGTACAGGGCCTCTATGACAAAATCAACTTCATTCGGCTGAATTTCCAGAACCGGCATTAACCGCATCACGGAAGGATCATTCCCTGTATAGATTGCCATAACCCCGTTCTGTGCCAATTGATAACTCATTCTTGGCCCGATGGAATCATTTGTGAACTGAAGTCCCATCATAAGGCCCATTCTTCTCACTTCAATCAGCAGGTCAGGATATTTCTTCAAAAGACCATCAAAGCTTTTTTGAAACCGTTCTCCCATTGCGGCTGCATGATCGGGAACCTTATTTTTAATCAAGTAATCAATGGCGGCAAGCCCTACTATACAGCCCAGGTCTGAACCGCCAAAAGTAGAAAGATGCGTAAACGGGTATTTCATGACAAAATCGTTTAATTCTTCCCTGTATATGGTGGCTGATATGGGGTACAGGTTCCCACCCAGGGATTTGGCCACAGTCAAAATGTCCGGCACTACTCCGGTATGCTCACAGCAAAACATCTTGCCCGTACGTCCGAAACCGGTCTGGATTTCATCAAATATCAATACAATATCATTCGTATCGCAAAGGGCTCTGAGTCCCTTAAGATAATCGCCTGTGGCGGGATAAATGCCTCCTTCTCCCTGGACAGGCTCGATCATAATAGCGGCTGTATCCTCGGTTACGGCATCCGTCATGGCCTTGAGATCGTTATACGGGACATGTTTAAATCCCGGAACCATGGGATAGAACGGCTTTTTATACTCATCTCTTCCGATGGCGGCCAGAGAAAAACCTGTGTGGCCATGGTACGCCTTGATCGTCGAAATGACCTCGGTTTTCATTGTAAATCCTCTGGCCAGTTTGATGGCAAAGTCGTTTGCCTCTCCCCCGCCTGAACCATAGGTAACATATTGAAGATCACCTGGTGTAATCTCGGCCAGTTTTTTGGCGAGATCAGCTTTTTGTTTGCTGCATACAATAAAAGATCCCAGATCAAATTCATCAAGCGCTTTCTTCAGGGTTTCTACGATTTCAGGATTTCGCCTGCCAACATTGAAAGAACCTGCCGACGTAATACAGTCTATATATTTCTCCCCGGTAATGTCCCATACAGCCGCCCCTTCGCGTTTCCCCTCAATGATGTCAAGCCCTGCGTTCTTTAAAACCCTGGCTTTCTGAGGGTTGACGTATTTGGAAAAATCTGCCAGCGCCTGCGTCTTGATTGCCTCGAGTTTCTGTTTTGTTTTTTTGTCCGTCATATTTCTCTCCTGAATATTTCTGGTAAAATTATTATAATCCTATCAACAACAATTATGCCGTTTCTATAGAGTAAAGATAAAGCCTGTTTTTATTTTAATGTTAAACGTTTGGTTCTTTTTAATGAAGAGTCATCAACTTTTCGGAATATGATCCACTTTAATAAAAACAGTGCTATTTATATATTCAGATTTTTTTGCGTTCAGCATGTTTGAAATTTTAGGTTCAATTATCCCAAAGCTTCTTCAATCTTTTTGGCTACCTGTTCCGGCGAAGGCATCATTGCGTTCTCCAAATTTTTTGCGTACGGCACAGGGCATTCGGGCGCCGCTATTTTAATAGGAGCATCTTTTAAAAGCTTGAATCCTGCAATTGCCGTCCTGGAAATGACTTCCGAACCAATACTGCCGCTGAATGATCCTTCCTCTACGGTCACAAGGAAACCTGTCTTTGCCACTGAGTTAAGAATGGTTTGTGTGTCCATGGGGTAAAGGGTTGCAAGGTCGATTACCTCAATGTCAATTCCTTCTTCTTCAAGAATTTTTGCCGCTTCCATCACGATATTCACACCCAGCAGATAAGTAACCACTGTGGCATCGTTACCTTCACGGACGACCCTTGCTTTTCCGAGAGGCAGGGTATACTCTTTTGTGGGAATTTTTCCCGCTTCAGCATAAAGCAGTTTGTGTTCGAAAAAGAGTACGGGGTTATTGGAGCGGATCGATGATTTTAAAAGTCCCAGAGCGGTGTAGGCGTCTGAAGGCGCCACGACAATAAGGCCCGGAATACCGAAGAAAAATTTCTCCATCGATTGTGAATGCTGTGCGGCCATACCGATTCCGCTTCCGAGCGGTGTTCGAACCGTTAAGGGTATAGACACCTGACCACCCGTCATATACCGAAGTTTGGCGGCCTGATTTAAAATGGGATCCATGCAGCATGTAAGGAAATCGGCAAAGAGAATTTCGGCAATTGGCCTCATGCCGGTCATGGCCGCGCCAACGGCGCCGCCGACAAACCCGTTTTCAGAAATTGGCGTATCAATAATCCTCTCCTTCCCGAATTTTTCGACCAGACCATCGGAAACATTAAAATAGCCGCCCAAGGTTACATCCTCGCCCCATAAAAAAATCCGGCTGTCCAGTTCCATCTCCTGCTCGATGGCAAGATTGATTGCCTGGGAAACGGAGCTTTCCTTAAAATCAAAATCTGATTCAAAGGAACCGGAATAAAGCAGTTTGTGTTCGAAAAAGAGTACGGGGTTATTGGAGCGGATCGATGATTTTAAAAGTCCCAGAGCGGTGTAGGCGTC
>JAFDFT010000052.1 GCA_019309685.1 Deltaproteobacteria bacterium | reverse complement strand
CAGACCTGAAGGAAGAGCTGGTAAAAGGCTATATCCGCGATTTTCCTCTGGATATGTCAGGGTGTAATGTGATCGCACTAAATGTTACTAAGCTTAGGACTGACAACATTGATCCCAGAGAATATTTCAAGCGGGTTGAAGCCTGGAGAGAACGGGTTGAGCAGGGTGGTGGCAGCTGGAAAGTGCTCAACGACCTTGAGCGGATCGACTTGATATTAGGGAAATAACCGGGCGGATGAATTAACCTGTGTTTTATTGTATTGCTTCTTTATATGCTTCCATGGCTTCTTTTCTCAACAGTTGCTCCTCACCTTTATATCGCGGCGAAAAATGAAAAGGTGTGAACTGTTTGGCCTTTGATTTTCCTGCCAGGCGTCCGGCCTGCCGCGCTGTGAGATGGTGTTTTTGTTTAGCGATATCCATATGTTTTTCAAGAAACGCGGCTTCGATGAAAAGATGGTCTGAATCTTTGGCAAACGCAACAATCTTTCCGGCATTGTTATCGGTGTATGCTACATCTACAATATACGTTATCTTCTGACCGGGTGTGATCAGCGTAATTTTGTCTTTAAGATCTCCAAGAATAAATTGAATCCTTTTGATATTTTCTTTTCCACTTTGAACTTCAAAGGGTGAATCCAAATCCTCTCCCTTATATAAAGCCTGCTTAAATTTTTTGATCCAGGGGCCTATTTTCAGACCCAAATTTTCCAAACGGTCTTTTAGAATATTGATATGAAATTGTTCTTTGATAGAAAAACCCAAACTAGGGATTTCGTGATCAAGCTGAACAGTTGAGACAGACAGCCCATGTTCATCAAGTAAAACACTGTTAAATTTTTGTTTGTGAGGTTTTCGCCTCGATGGGGAAAAACCTTCCCGGCAGACATACTGGTTTGAGAGAAGATATTTTTCACGGACTTCCGTAATATTGAGGACAAACTGATTTTGAAAACTGTTAACAAGATTCCAGGAATATCCAGCGAGCTTTCCTTCAATATTTTTTATAAAGCCTTTTGGGCCATAAAAGCTGATATTTTTCTCACGGCCCAGAAACAGGCGTAAGAGCCTTTCAAACCCCACAAAGTGGTCCATATGGGTATGTGTGATAAAGGCATGACTTATTTTAAGAATATCTTTAGCAGAGACAGCATGAATATCTCCCAAGTCAAAAATGATGGCACGGTTTTCAAAAAGAAACGGGATAAATAAGCCGGGATCATCAAACGGACCGTTTATTAACCTTGGATGAAAGGCGGGACGCATTATCCAGGAATGAAAATTCTTACTTGAGTATTAATGGTTGAATAGATTTCCTCGTCTGAACCAAAAATATCAACAACATCTTTATGGTTAATCAACTGCTCAATTACAAAAGCCGTTACATATAGACTAACAATATTTGGTTGCTTTACAAGATTTCTTAAAGGCGCGATTTGATAATCTACATCAAAATCTTCGGCACGTGTCAGCTTATCAAGGCAGTGGTTGATCTGTTCTTCAAGAGAGTTTTTATTGGTTGTTTCGATGAGTTTGTTTTCAATAAGTTTCGTTGCGATTGCATTTGATAATGGGCCTTCGCAGTCCCTTATCCTGTTAATCGAATGTCTACGCGCATGCTCTTTAGATGATTCTATTTTTGAAAGAATACTGGATTCTCGGGTGCTGGGTCTGAATATTTTTGCCATGGGTGTTGTCCTTCCTAGAAATATTTCCTCTTTCTAGATAAATGATCTTTTGATGGGCATAATAATGACAACCTGTAAGGATTGCAAGGAAAATGTTTAAACAAATTTACAAACTATTTAATAATATGTTCATTTTTTAATTTGTACTATCTTTAAAATAGTTGATGATGATACTAAAAGGATTCGAGGAGCCGAGGGTTCAAGGATTCGTGTGAAGTGCTTAAAACCTATAAAGAATTAAACATTTGGAAATACATTTTTTTCGATTACAACAACTTTAATTGAAAAAAATCGAATAATGAATACCGAATATCGATCGAATACTTTAAAATACAGGCAATACCAAAAGAAGACAAAAAACATAAGAGACCTTCGTGATTCGGTGTTCGATATTCAGCATTCGAAATTCGCAGTTCAAATAAGAGTCTGTCAGGATTTCAAAGTTCTATTAGGGAGATTGAAAGGATGTTTAAGGCCTTAATAAAATCAGCTGAAAACAATCCCTTGGATCTTTGCCGAAGATCCCGGACTTTGAGCTGGGAATCCTAGACCCCCAGAAACCTACTTTCCAAACAATTTGTCCATTTATAGTAACATTTCAAAAAATATAATTAGCTTTGTGCATCTGTAATAATAAGCTGGACGGATTTTTGACCGTTCCATTGATTCCACCGCAACTGATAGGCTATTTTTTTAAAATGATCCAAACATTCAAATCCTGGATCCATGTTGAAACGGATAGCGTTAAAGACGGTATTTTTCTTTTCAGAATCCTGATTTAGACGCATCCGCCTGTGATTTTTGCCGACAATATCAGATGATATGACATTGATGTGCCTGGACATGAACACTGGCTCGGCGTTGCCGGAACCAAAGGGTTTTAATTGTTCAATCTCATCAAGTAAATTCTCTGAAATATCATCAAAATCAATTTCACGATCAATACGCAGCAACGGTCTGAAATCTTCAGATTTTGTCATCTTGGCAACAGCATCGTCAAAGGCTTTTTTAAAACTGTTGATTTCGATTGACTTAATTTTCAGACCCGCAGCCATTTTATGACCACCAAAACTTTCCAGATAGGACGAACATGACTGAAGTCCGCCATATAGATCAAAACCGGGTATACTTCTGGCTGAGCCCTTTCCGGTATCATCTGTGACGGCAAAAAGCACAACAGGCCGAAAATATTTATCCACGAGCTTTGATGCGACAATGCCCAGAACGCCTTCGTCCCATCTTTCATCTGCCAGAACCAATGATTTTTTATCAAGAATTTTAGTATGTTCGTTTAAATATGATTCAATGTCATCTAATATTTTCTGTTCAATCTTCTGTCTTCTGGTATTCATTTTATTAAGAGATTGAGCGATGTTTATTGCGTTTTCATGATTTTTTTCCATTAATAGTTCAACCGCAACTTTTGCGTGATCGATTCTTCCAGCCGCGTTTAATCGGGGCGCGAGTTTAAAGGCAATGTCCTCTTCTGTTACAGTCGCCTTATTGATTTTTGATGCCTTGATCAGCGCAAGAACGCCCGGACGTTTACCATATTTCATTATATCAAGTCCCGCTTTTACAAGTATTCGATTTTCATGGATTAAGGGGACAATATCCGCCATGGTGCCAAGGGCGACAAGATCACACGCGTTTTTCAGATTCGGTTCCGGAATGTTTTGCCAAAATCCCGCATCCCGCATGTATTTTCTCAGGCAAATCAGAAGGCAAAAAGCCATACCAACACCAGATAAATCAGAAAAGCAGGAATCACAGTCATGCCGTTTTGGATTGACCACAGCTGCTGCTCCTGGCAGGTTTTCGGAGATATTATGATGATCAGTGACAATTACGTCTATTCCGGCCTGTTTTGCCGCCAGAATTGCATCATGGCTTGAAGATCCACAATCGACTGTTATAATAAGATTTGTTTGATTTGGAACAGCGTATTCTGAAATATGCCTAGTCTGAAGACCGTAACCTTCCATCTTCCTGTGAGGGATATAGTAGTCAGTATTTACGCCCGCGTATAATAAAAATTCCACCAAAATAGCTGTAGCAGTGATTCCATCCGCATCGTAATCGCCAAAAACTAATATTTTCTCCTTATTAATAATTGCTGCGTAAATGCGATTTACGGCTGTGTCTATATCTTTGATCTCAAAAGGAGAGCGTATGTCTTCCATGGAGACGTGAATAAAGGATAAAGCTTGTTCAGGAGAGTTGATGCCTCGATTTACCAGAACGGAAGAGGTGATGCTGCTTAGTTTTAAAGCATTGGATATGTTTTTAATAGAATGGATATCAGGTGCAAGGATGTGCCAGCGTTTTTTCATTACAGCGCATATAGCTTATTATTGGAAATGGGACAATATGAAATTTTATTTGGAGATATCAGTTTGTAATTTTTATTGAAAAGGAAAGCAGGATAGTGGTACGTACTCAAAATAGTTTCCGTCCATAAATAGCCCTTTTCCGCAATCTCTACGTCAATCTGCGGAATTGCTTGTGTGATGTACTCAAGTACATCTCCGCGCAATTCCTTGATTTTCTTGATCTTGCAAAAAATTGCTTATTTATGGATTGGAAACACTTTTAGATGCCCACTTAAGTTTCTTCTTTCTATAGATAGGCAACTAAATTAACATGATTATTACGAAAAACAGCGTTCTTGATGAAAAGACAAAAATGATGTGAGTGTTTTGAAATTGGGTGGATTGACAGATAACGGAATAAAATAATGGTAAATAATTAATTTTTTGACTCAATTGGAAACAATAAAACAGGTGTACCGTGTTGATCGAAAAGAAATAAGCTTTCTGCGGTTTATATTTGAGAGCTATGATGGGATAGCGGTAATAAAAACGATAGATCCACAAAACGGAGTCATATGTCTTTATATCGCGCCTGGTTGTGAACATGACGCAGAAATGATTTTAAAGGATCTTAAAACGGAAATAATGATTGAAAGTTTGCCGATTGAATCTTTTACCTCTGAAGATTTGGAACCATGATAGACGGGTAGAGGTTTTCAAAGTAGGATGCACACTAGGCTTAAAGAACTTAAAAGAAAGCTCGATTTTATTATATATATGATTATGTTAAGTGCGCATCACTAAAGATTAGACTCATGCAATCAATTGATAAGAAATACATCTACATGAATACCATCGGCTGTCAAATGAATGTGTATGATTCGGAGAGGATCATACAAAGCCTTCAGCCGCTTGGCTATATTGAATCGCTTTCTTTAGATATGGCGGATTTGATCATTGTTAATACGTGTACGATCAGGGCTAAGGCGGAGCAAAAGGCGTTTAGTTTCCTTGGTCGTCTTGCGAAGATAAAAAAAAAGAAACCTGGTATTATTATCGGAGTGGGTGGATGTATGGCGCAGCAGGAAGGAAAAAACATTTTAGAACGGGTCCCGTTTATAGATATCGTTTTTGGTACCCATGCTGTGGAACGGCTGCCAAGGCATATTGAAAAAATAGCATCAAAGAGATACCGCGTTGTTGATGTTGAGATGACAAATGAAATTGAAGAACTGGAACACAAAGAATCCATAATTCCAAAGCAGCAGGTTGAGGAAATTTCCTGTTTCCTCACTATTATGAGAGGGTGTGACAATTATTGTACATATTGTGTAGTCCCTTATGTCAGGGGACGGGAGATCAGTCGGGATCCTGTAAGTATCGTTAAAGAAGCCCGGAAATTTGTGAAAACAGGTGTTAAGGAGATTTTTCTTCTGGGTCAGAACGTTAACAGTTATGGGAAGAAAGAAGAATTGTGCTCATTTCATGAATTGCTGTCACGTGTCAATAATATTGAGGGGCTTTTACGGATCAGGTTCACGACATCTCACCCGAAGGACCTCACTGAAGATTTGATGAGAGCATTTGCGAATCTTGATAAATTGTGTCATCATATCCATCTACCTGTTCAGTCAGGGTCGAACGATATCCTGAAAAAGATGAACAGAAAGTACACAAGAGAGAGATATGTAGAAAAAATCAATCAGCTTCGTAACATTTGCCCGGAGATTGCAGTAACATCTGATATTATTGTTGGTTTTCCAGGAGAAACGGAAGATGATTTCAGACAAACGTTAGAGTTAATAAAACTTATTGAGTATGACGGGTTATTCGCTTTTCAGTATTCAGATAGGCCTAATGCGTCAGCGTCCGGATTGCCTGATAAAATTTCAGAAAAGACAAAACGAGACAGATTAAATGAGTTGCTTGAATTTCAGGGGCATATTACAAAAAAGAAAAACAGGGTATTGATCGGAACGGATCAAGAGGTTCTTGTAGAAGGCTTCAGTAAAAAAGAGTTAAAAAATAATACGACCAGCAAGGGTCTGACTTATCAGCTGACAGGTCGAACACCCGCGAACAAGATTGTCAATTTTGTTTGCGATGATAAAACGACGGATCATCAGGAGATGGTTGGTCAAGTCGCAAGCGTAAGGATTGAAAAGGCCTTTTCCCATTCGTTGTGGGGTAAACTTGTAAAGAACCATTCATCTTTAAACAAATTAAAAGGAGAGAAAAGTTATGCTGCATAAAGTGAGCATAGCAGGATTGACAATAGATAAGGCGTCAAATACACCGATTATCATACTAAAAACAGAAGAAGATGATCGGGCAATCCCCATATGGATCGGTTTGCTTGAAGCGACCTCAATTGCATCGGCACTTCAAAATGTCAAATTTGACCGTCCAATGACACACGATCTCTTTAAAAATTTTACAGACACCATAAATACATCTGTATCCAAAGTCGAGGTTTGTGATTTAAAGGATAATACTTTTTACGCGAAAATTTATTTTACATCTGAAGAAAAATCATTCAGCATGGACGCTCGGCCCAGTGATGCGATAGCACTTGCACTTCGATATGAGGCGCCAATTTTTGTAGATGAAAAGGTTATCGAAAAATCGAAAATAGTAGATGATATTGCCGAAATCCATGATAAGAGTGAAGAGGGCAAAAAACTAGCAGAGTATCTAGCAAATTTATCGCCAGAAGATTTTGGGAAGTATAAAGTGTAGACACATCTGTTAGTTCCTCCCTTTATTTACTTTCCCAAATGTCGATTGTACAGGAATCCCAACCTTTATGACTCACCCATGTATATCCGTTAAGCTTTCATGGTTTAAACACAAATCAATTCGAGGATAAAGATCACTGCGTATTTGTATTATCAGGCAGGTGTTCTTTAAAAGATATTTTAAAAATCGGTGAAAATTGAAGTTTTCTTGAGTTTTTGAGAGTTTATAGTTTTGCTGAAATTTGGCAAATAGATCGTAGTTATCTTAAATTATTAAAAATACTTTAAATTCTCTGGATGGTCTGTTTCAGTGAGTTTTGATTTGTTTATCAAATAAATAATTAGAAAAACAGTTAATTATAGATTGTTAAAAATGAAAAAGCAAACCGCGAATAATTGGATTTGACAGCGGCATCTCCATGTTCTAAACACGTCAGCATTTCAAATATAATTTTTTCTGTAGTTGTTATTTAACTGGAAAAAGCTAAATGTCGCGTGTTTTGTTGCATCCTCTAATTTTAACTTACTATTTCAATTAATTACAGCGCTGGAGGGGGATCGTAGATGTGTCATATTTTAGTCATTGATGATGAAAAAAATATATTGGAAATGATTAAAATGGCCTTAACGAAATTTGGGCATGATGTGGAAACAGCTTCAGATGGGGAAGAAGGTATCCGGAAATTCGATGAAAAACGGTTTGATCTGGTGGTTACGGATATCAAGATGCCCCGACTTGACGGCAACGGCGTGCTTAAGTATATCCGAAATTCGAAAAGACAATCAACACCGGTTATAGGTATATCCGGAACGCCCTGGATGTTAGAAGGTAAAAATTTTGATGCCGTTCTTGCGAAACCTTTTCTGATCAAAACGCTGGCTGACTATATCCACAATTTTGCTTCGGTACCTCCTGCAGTTCCTAGTGCTGGAAACGCCTCATTATCCTAATCATCGCTTTAGATGACTTCATAAAATAATGGCAAGTAAAAAGTTAAAGTTTCCCGCTGATAGCGGGATTTACGCTTTGCTTCAACAAACGACGCAAATCCCGAGGAATGAGGCGTGCTTATAGTACGCCGCAGTGACTTGCCCTGTTAAATCGGCTCCGCCGTCTCGCCAAGCGAGAATTTAACAGGGCGAAGAATGCAGCGCAACGCTGAAATTGAACTTTTTAGGAAGCCATTTAATATGTAAATTTTCCGTTTTCATATATAGTTATCTTTTTGCCGGATAAAAGCTTGGCGCTCACACGTTTATTTTCTGTGTTTACGATATCCCAATGCAGTGCTGAATCATTAAAACCGAGCTTTATTTTTACGGCTTTTGTCAACTCTTTTGGATTACCCGCATACGTGTCTGAATAAGACGCACCTAAGGCGATATGACAGTTTCCATATTTCCCGCCGTAGTTTTCATCAAAAAGCGTGTTCGCCATATATGTAGTAATTTTTGAAAATCGCTTGTCTGTAAGTGAGAATTCACCAATCCGTTTTGCCCCGTCATCCATTAAGAGCTGCTTTCTGGCAAAATTTTCTCCGGCCTGCGCATGTACTTTCGTTGCGACCCCTTTTTGGAATTCCACTTTTAACCCTTTTACGTAATTGCCTGTTCGATATGACGGCTGGTTGGCATAATATATCCCTTTTGTCCCTCTCCAATCCGGAGACATAAACAATTCAAAGCTGGGGATGTTATGGCCTGAGATCCCGATCCATCTTCGTTTTTCTCCCAGTTTTATTTCAAGATCGATACGTTCCGATTCAATATGAAGCGTATCTATGTTCATTCTGTTTAACCATTGTTTAATAGTTTTGGCTTTGTCAAAAACCGTCTGCCATTCTTTTACAGGGCTCGATTTGTTTAAAAAGCACGCGTTGATTATCTGGCTTGTGTATTCTTTCATGGATATTTTGGCATGACGCGCAAGTTCTTTGGTGGGCAACATGCAGAGTGTCCATCCGAAATGGCCTTCCTCTTCACGTTTTACCATAATATCTCTAAGGTGTTTTCTGGAAATGGCCACTTTACCGATTTTTTGAGGGTTTATATGGCTAAGATGGGTGATGGATTCCGGCGCGTGCAAAAAGATACTTCCATTGACATTTTTTATGAGTTCCTTATCTCCAGGGGCAAGAAAAACCAGTTGGTCATCATTGGAGATATCATAAAAATCCCTTTCCATAACAGATGTTGGGTTTGCACGAAGAATAGGATTCATCCCCATTTTTAACAGTTTTGCGTGTAGGATTTCCGCAAGTCCAAGCGCGGGGATACTATAACGAACAATAACAATATCTTTTTTTTTAAATGTACCGGTTCTGGCTTTTTTCAGCGCCCATATTAGTACGTCGGCGTATTTACCAAGCTGGTTATTTGTGAACATACAAGTGTACCTCCTGTTACTAGATTGTTTTCATCCATAAAAGGACCTTTTTGCTCAATTTCGGTGTCCTCGATGAGCGGGATCTTCGCTATGCTTCGACAGGCTCAAATTTTGATCCTCGAAATACTTTAAGTATTCCTGTGGTTAATCCGCCTGAGGCGGATCGTCTTCCTTGGAATTGAGCAAAAATTTGCATTTATGAACTGGAAACAGTTTTAGGTGCCCTTCTTTTGAAATTAATAAATGGGCACTAGTGTTTTGTTCTGTAATTACCGTTGTATTTTTACCTGTCATTGCGAGCGCAGCGAAGCAATCCAATTCCTTTTAAGTTAGTTAGATATTGCTTCGCGGCGATCACAATGACCTTGAAAGCGAAATATTAATTTGAAAATGTTATACTAGATATCAATTCTGTCCGGTTAGACAAAGTTAAGTTTTAACTGCTGGTTGTTATAGTTTTTATCAACGGCTTTCGGAGGTGGTTTAAATAACTCCTCCAACGAACACTTTCTGAAAAGATTAAGTTGTATAACCCTGAAAAGGTTTTGCAAGCTGGCAGGTACTTTGGACAAGAACTTAAACATACAAAGGAGTAAA
>JAFDFT010000051.1 GCA_019309685.1 Deltaproteobacteria bacterium | reverse complement strand
GAAGCATGCCACTATTATCTTTCCCACGATAACGATCCAAAATATTCGCCTGTTGGCAAGGTGAAGCAAACCATGTGGGAAATGCTGAAAAAAAAGGGGGATGTCAGCCCGGCATTTATAAAAAGAGCATCAGAAATTGCTTCCACGGAATGTAATTTATGCAGGCGTTGTGCCATGTACTGACCTTTTGGTATAGATATTGCGTATATTATTACCGTTGTTCGACGCATTTGTCATTTGCTGGGGGTTACACCGCTTTATATCCAAGATACGGCGCACAGCCATTCGGCAACATTTAACCAGATGTGGGTAAAGCCGGACGAATGGCCGGATACGCTTCAGTGGCAGGAAGAAGAAGCCCAGGCTGAAATTCCTACATTGAGAATTCCCCTTGAAAAAGAAGGCGCGGATATCATGTATTCTGTTATCGGGCCGGAGCCGAAATTTCAGGCTCAATTGATCTATCAGGCCGCGGTAATAATGGACGTTGCAGAACTGAACTGGACCATGCCTGCCACGCCAGGCTGGGATAACAGTGACATGGCCATGTTCACCGGCGACTTTGAGATCATGGGGCGTATTAAAAGGGCGCATTTTGAGACAGCAGCAAGATTAAGGGTCAAGCGGATCGTTATGGGAGAATGTGGTCATGCGTTCCGTTCTGTATATGATGTAGGAAATAGATGGCTGGGATGGCAGGTGCCGCCAATACCGATTATTCACGCCATTGATCTGTACTATGAGCTCCTCAAGGAGGGAAGGATCAAGATCGCAGATAAATTTAAAGAGCCTGTGACCCTGCACGATCCATGCAATGTCGTTCGGGGCGCCGGGCTGCATGAGAAGGCTCGCTATGTGGTAAATGCTATATGTGATACGTTTGTGGAAATGCATCCCAATCGTGAACATAATTACTGCTGTTGTGCGGGTGGAGGTGTGATAAACTGCGGCCCGCCTTATAAAATGACACGTATGAATGGAAATAAAGTAAAAGCGGACCAGTTAACTGAAACAGGTGTTAAGGTTTTAATTGCTCCTTGTCATAACTGCCATAGCGGACTTGAAGATATTAATGACCATTATAAGCTCGATATGGATATTAAATTCATCGGGGACATATTGTATGAAGTCATGGAGAAGCCGGAGTGATGTATGTAAAGGAGAAGCTCAATGAAAGCATATAGGCTGTTCGCATTTGTTTTTATTTTGGCCATCATCTTTGTTTTTACAGCTGCATATTCTCAGGAAGATTTGGTTGTTCTTGATAACAGCATCTTTGAAAATGCTCAAAGACCTCCGGTTGCGTTTCCTCACGAACAACATAATGAAATGGCTCAAATCGATGAATGCAATGAATGTCATCATGTATATGAAGACGGGAAGCTTTTAGAAGATGAATCGTCGGAGGACCAGAGCTGTGCGGAGTGCCATGACTTAGAAGGTTCCGGCAGGCAGCCGGCTTTAATGAAGGCGTACCACTTAAACTGCAAGGGGTGTCACATGAAACAAAAGAAAGGTCCCGTTATGTGCGGAGAGTGCCACAGGAATGTACAATAGTTTTAAAAGACATTTTAATAAATATATTTAAAAATAAGAGATAAAAATAGAGAGGTCGGTTATGAAGAAAAAGATACTCGTTATCGATGATGACCCCGTTATTGTTACGTATCTCGAAAAACTTTTTAATGACAATGGCTACGAAACGTGTGCCGCTCATGATGGGATTGAAGCGGCTGAAGTTGCCAAACAGGAAAAACCGGACCTGATCACTCTTGATTTACAAATGCCAGCGGAATGGGGGCCAAGATTTTATCGAAAGCTTATTAAAAATAAAGAGTTTAAAGATATCCCCGTTATTGTTGTTAGCGGAATAGATGGAGATCACGCAATAAAAAATGCTGCTGCATTTATAAGAAAGCCATTTGATCCGGATGAGCTTTTAAAGATAGTTAAAAATGCTATTGGTTAAAGGGTTTCAAAATAGAAGAAAAATCCTTATTCGTTTCAATTTTTTCAAGCCTAAATTTTACTCCTTTCCTTTTTGGAATCGATATCATCCAAAAGTTCATTTCCGGCAGATATCATAATTGGTAAAATTTAGTACATGAATGCCGGCTAATATAATTTTTCAAAGCATCAATTATAAGTGAGTCCATATTAACGATATGTACCCAAAAAAAGGCTTTCAAGCGCTGAATACTTATCTTTCCATTAAGTTTTAACCTCATATAGAAGTGCTTATATGCAACATGCCGATGATTGGAAAATAATATTTATCGATGACGAAAAGGATATCCGAGATGTAATGAAAATTACATTGGCTGATGCCGGTTATAATGTATTGACCGCAGAGGATGGCCAGACCGGGCTTCGCATGTGCAATGAATTCCTTCCACAAATCGTTATTACTGATATCCGAATGCCGGGCATGGATGGCATTCGGGTGCTCGAGTCTATAAAAAAGAAGTATCCCACCGTTGAAGTCATTGTGGTGACAGCGTTTGGAGAAATGGAACTCGCTATTCGGGCGCTGCAACTGGACGCTTCTGATTTTATCACTAAGCCGATACATGAAGATGCGCTTCATCTTGCATTGGAACGGGCAAAATACCGATACACGTCCAGGAAGCAAATTTCTGACTATACCTCCCTTTTGGAAAGGGAGAAGGCGGATACTACTGAGGAGCTTATAAAAACCACTTCGTTTCGGAACAATCTTATTGAGAATTCTATTGATGGGATTCTGGCAAGTGATGAAAGAGGAGTCGTTGTCACATTTAATAAAAGCATGGAACGAATGTTGGGGATTCCCAAAGATGATGTGCTTCATAAAATGACTCTCGACAGCTTTTTTCCATCTGGAAAAAAAGTGCAGTTTAAAGAAGAATTGAACGGTGAGGGGTACGGCGGAAAAAATCACCTTTTTCTCTATGAAACGGTCATAAAAAATCATTCCAACCGCTTCATTCCTGTTCAGGTTTCAGCGTCTGTATTGTTCGATAAAGCCCGGGAAAGCGGTGTGGTCGGTTTTTTCAGAGATCTACGTGAACTCAGACGGCTTGAACAGGAGATTACTGATCACTCACATATCCTTCACCAGGATAAAATGATGTCTCTGGGCAGATTAGCGGCAAGTGTGGTTCATGAAATAAACAACCCGCTAACCGGAATCTTGAATTATATTAACTTAATGGACCGTATTCTGAAACGGGGGCCTTTGGAGGAATCCAAGCGGGAAAAATTTTTACAATACCTTGATCTTGTAGAGAAAGAAACCAGCCGTTGTTCCCAAATCGTCTCAAGCCTTCTCACTTTTTCCCGCCGAGCGATCCCTTCATTTGAACAGGTAAAAGTTGATGAGCTTCTGGATAAGTGTATTATTTTAAGCCAGCATACGCTAGAATTGAATAACATCTCCTTAGAAAAACATATTCACCCAAAGCTCCCTTCAGTTAAAGGGGATGGTAACCAGCTTCAACAGTGTATTATCAACCTTATCTTTAACGCCATTGATGCGATGAAAGATGCGGGGATATTGAGTTTGATAGCGGAACATAATCCTGAGAAGGGGATTGTGAAGATAACGGTAAAGGACACGGGAAGTGGAATCCGCGAAGAAGATCTTCAGCATATCTTTGAACCGTTTTTTACAACCAAGAAGGAAAGATTCGGCGTTGGTCTCGGTCTTTCCACTGTATATGGGATAATGAAACAACATGGCGGAAACGTTACAGTGGAAAGTAAATTGAACGCCGGATCGGCCTTTACTCTTGAACTGCCAGTCTTATAGCGGAAATTTTTTAAAGGATAAATGAGTGTTTGGTGGCTAATTTTTATTTAGAGTAAAAGAATAAAATCCGTTCGAATTCAACTTGCAGGAGAATCAGGATAGTGCCATTTGTTCCAAGGGTGAAATACGCATGAGAAAGAAATCCGATGAAAGTCGTAACAGTATTTTATGTGACCAGTTGATCCGGGTTTTGGAGCAGTTAAATATCGGTGCTTTTATTACAGATTTTAATCGTCATATTATCTCTTTCAATCGTAGTGCAGAGGCACTAACAGGTCTGGAAGATGTTGAGGTGATCGGGAAAGACTGCAAGGAAGTCTTTCGCGGTATTCCCTGTCAGGTAAAATGTCCTTTCCAGGAAGGATGGGGGCTGGAAACGGAAACGGCCAATGTTGAGGTGGTGGATGAAAGGAATACACCGCATCTGGTGACGAGATTGACAACACCTGTGTATGATACTGGTCAAAAAGTGGCGGGATGCCTGACAATTCTTCAGGACCATTCCCCTCTCGCGGATTTGATCAGCAGGATAAATTATGATGAGCGCAGTATGAAAATTATCCTGGATAATCTTAACATTGGTATTTTTACGGTAAATCGAGGAGGACACATTACCTTTTTCAATACCGTGGCTGAAAGAATATCCGGCTACAACCGCCGGCAGGTACTGGGAAGACCTTGTTCGGTAATTTTTAGTGAGGGTGCAGCTGATGATTTGATCATGCTGAAAGAATCGATAGCTGATGGACAGATCCGTACCAATCAACGGTTTCGAATGACTACCCTCGATGGTGAGGTTATTCCGATTCGTGCGGATTATATGGCCCTTCAAAATGAGCAGGGCCGTACAATAGGTGGGCTCGTCGCATTGCAGGATCTTACACTGGCCCACGAGTTTGATCAATTCATTAGTGATAAATATACGTTTCATCAAATGATAGGTAAAGATCCCGTTATGCAGAAAATTTTCGACATGGCGGATGTGGTAGCAAAGACTGAGGCAACAGTCCTTATTGAAGGCGCCACAGGAACGGGGAAAGACCTTTTGGCAAAAGTTATCCATTCTGCAAGCAAAAGGGCAGGCAATCCGTTTATAAAGGTGAACTGTGCTGCGATACCTGAAAACCTGCTGGAGTCAGAATTATTTGGTTATAGCAAAGGCGCATTTACCGGCGCGGACAGGGATAAGTCCGGTCGATTTCAAGAGGCAGATGGCGGAACAATTTTTCTTGATGAAATCGGCGACCTTTCCCTTTCTTTGCAGGCGAAGCTGCTTAGAGTCCTGGAAGACAGGGAATTTTATCCATTAGGAAGTCGTCATACCAATACTGTGGATGTGCGTATCATATCGGCTACAAATAGGGATCTGGGGAAGCTTGTTACAAACGGTCTTTTTCGAGAAGACCTGTACTACCGCCTGAATGTGTTACGTATTGATTTGCCAATATTAAAAGACCGGAAGGCGGACCTTCCGCTTTTAATCCGCCATATAATGAGAAAACTGTGCGCGGCTAAAGAAGACCCGCTAAAGGAAATTTCCGAAAGTGCCATGGAGATCCTTTTAAACTACACATATCCTGGCAATATCCGAGAGCTTGAGAATATACTGGAGCATGCGCTTATTGTTTGTAAAGATGAGATTATTCAGCCGGAACATCTCCCAATTCCTGTACAAAATTATTTTCCTCCACCTAAAGATGACAGTCCTCCTATCCAAATATTTGAGGAAGGGCTGGCGGAAGTGGAAAGGAAAAAAATACTCTGGATGCTTCAGCAAAATAACTGGCACAGAGAAAATACAGCCCGGGCTCTGGGTATGGATCGTACGACGCTGTGGCGAAAAATGAAAAAGTTTGGGCTTACGTTCAAAACTGACAAACATTGACCCGTCAGGTTTCTTCTCAAATCCAGAAATCTAAAATTCCGGTGTCTATAAATACGATGCATTATGCGTTGTATATCTATTGCAATATATTGCAACTATCGCATAACTTATTTTAATTTATCCTTATATCGATTTGCATCTAATTATTGTCGTTGCGATTATGCAACATATCCTCTTCTTATAAAAAACAACTTCTGTGCTTAATTTCAATAATTTATTTAAATAACAAGTATATACATCACTCCAAAGAACAATGGCATACTCTGTGCACATTTCCCTGTTTAAATTACCTTTAAGATAGCAAATAGATACTTTTTGCAACATCCCTTTTATTCAATATAAATGAGGGCAACTTGGACCAGGGGATAAAAAAAGAGAAAATTCTGGTCGTTGATGATGAAACGGATATGCGGGTTTTTCTATCCACCGTTATTGAAACAGGTGGTTTTGATCCGATTGTCGCGATGAACAGTACAGAAGGATTGAAAAGGGCTTTAAAAGAGAATCCAGATCTCATCATAGTAGACATGATGATGCCACAGGAAGAAGGCATTCAGATGTACCAGAGTCTCAAATACAATAAGGCACTTAAGGATATACCGGTGATTATGCTTTCGGCCATAGATAAAAAGACCTTCTTTCATTACCATAAGATGAAAAATGTTTTCCCGGGAGAGGGATTGCCGGAACCTGAGGCATACCTGGAAAAGCCGCCGGAAGCGGAGGAATTAATTGGTTTAATTCATGATATGCTGGTTAAGAAGAAAGCGCTGAAGGATTCTGAAAGTGAAAAAACATAATAACACGTTGCCCATAACAGAAAGAACTTGTGCCTATTATTGCGGGATGGCTTCGCTGTATTGAATAAATAATGGAGGACCATTTTGGGGAATAGCGCTGTCAGTACTGATTTATATAAAGAAGTGGCGAAATATGGCGCAAGGGACATGGAGATTTGCATGCAGTGCGGTAACTGCTCTGCAGCCTGTCCTTTATCAACCGGCACCAATACATTTCCACGAAGAATCTATCGTTATCTTCAGCTTGGGCTGAAAGACAAGCTGCTCAGCTCACCTGAACCCTGGTTGTGCTATTACTGCGGAGAGTGCAACAAGGACTGTCCCCGGGGCGCCGAGCCGGCTGAGACTATGATGGCAACCCGCCGCTGGCTGATTGCTCAGTACGACTGGACAGGGCTTGCTAAACGATTTTACTTATCTCCGGTATGGGAGGTGGGGGCGTTTTTTTTGATTGCATTGGGTATTATCTTGCTCTTCTATTTTGGTCACGGTCCTATTGTTACAGACCGCGTAGCGCTCAATGTCTTCGCACCGGTTTCCTGGGTCAAATTCGGAGACAAGTGCATGCTCAGCATCCTCGGAGCACTGTTATTTTCCAATGGATTTCGAATGTACCGCGGTATCATGGGTGACGTAAAGCCGCCGATTCATCTTTACATTAAAGAAGCGTGGACCTTTCCACTGCACTATTTTACCCAGAAGCGCTTGCGGGATTGCGGGGCTGAGCGCAGTTACAGGTGGCTGAAGCATTTATTACTATTCAGCGGCTACGTCACGATGGAAGTGCTGGTCGTTGCCTTTCTCGGTTCCTTCCAGACAGACAAGATTCATCCGATGTGGCATCCTACGCGTGTCTTTGGATACTATGCTACCGTTGTTTTGATGATTATTTCGGCTGATATGATGATCAGCCGATACAAGAAAAAAGAGGATCTCCACAGGTATTCTGATTTCACAGATTGGTTTTTTTTGATGCTTCTGTTTCTAACAGCGTTGTCCGGAATTTTTGTTCACTTCTTTCGCCTTGCCGGATGGCCGCTCATGACATACTTCACATATGTAGTACACTTGGCCATTGCTGTGGGGATGCTTTGCATTATGCTTCCCTTTGGAAAATTATCGCATCTTTTTTACAGGCCGCTGGCAATCTTTTTAACCACGGTCAAAGAAAAAGCAACAAAAGAGTCTGAAGTTGATTTTGGAACCGTGACAAAAGATATTGGCGACAACTTTATGAGTTGTATGCAGTGCGGTATCTGCTCAGGTGTTTGCCCGTGGAGTCGTATAACCTACTACAGTCCCCGTCAAATACTTCGTAACATATCTCTTGAAATCTGTACACAGGAGACGGTGGACATAGCTGTTTGGGATTGTGCCACCTGCGGAAACTGTGTTGAGCACTGCCCCAGGGGCATTGAAATTATCGACCTGGTAAAATCTATACGCAACCAGAATGTAACAGCAGGAAAACTCCCCAAATATTTCAAGGCCCCTGTTCAAAGTCTGGAAAAAGAAGGGAACCCATGGAACGGCAAACGGAAAAATCGCCTTGATTGGAGCGGCGATATCGATATGCCCGCCTTTAGCCCGGACAACGAGTATTACTTGTTCACCTGCTGCACAACCGCATATGACACCAGCCCTTCAAAAGGCTGCCAGCAAGCAGGCCAGGCACTGCTAAAATTACTGAAGTATGCCAATGTTTCCTTTGGAACATTGGGGACCAAAGAAAACTGTTGTGGAGATCTTGCAGATAAAATAGGCGCACAAGAAACATTTTTAGATCTTGCTGAAAAGAACACAGAAATGTTTTTAAATGCAGGCGTTAAAAAGGTACTGACATTTTCACCTCACTGCTTGAACGCTTTCACGAAGACCTATGAAAAATTAAAACATGTTGTAGCAAGTGAGCATTATACTCAATTACTTAAAAGGCTTTTGGATGAAGAACGCATTAAACCCATAAACAACGTTGACCTGAAAGTTACTTTTCATGACCCGTGTTATCTCGGCAGGCATAATGGGATTTACGATGAGCCGCGAAAAGTTCTACAGAGCATACCTGGATTAACGCTGGTCGAGATGCACAGCAACAGAGAAAGAAGTCTCTGCTGTGGTGGCGGTGGAGGGGGCGCGTGGAGTGTTTACTCCAGTGGTCAGAGTTTTGGTGTGCTGCGAATACGTGAGGCACTGAATATCGGCGCGGAGGTCATTGCAACGGCCTGTCCCTATTGCATTCGCATGCTCAATGATGCTGTCAGGACACTTGGCGTTGAGGATAAAATTGCCGTTCGGGATGTGGCTGAATTGCTGTTTCAGACGGTGACTATACAAGACGAGGTCAAAATGCTGGAACCTGCTGATGTGGGCGTCAATGGGGAGGTCTGTCATGTCTGAACGTATTGGTTTTTATATTTGCCATTGCGGTATCAATATCGCTTACCGGGTGCGGGTACAGGAAGTCGCCGAATACGCGGCTACGTTGCGAAATGTCGTGGTTTCGAGAGATTACCTGTTTATGTGTTCTGACCCCGGACAGGAACTGATTGAAAATGATATTCACGAATATAATCTCACCCGAGTGGTGGTGGCTTCCTGTTCGCCGAGGATGCACGAAAAAACCTTCAGAGGCGCTTGTCAGAGGGCCGGTCTCAATCCATACCGGGCGTTTCACATGGTGTGTGTACGGGAGCATGTGTCCTGGGTCACAGAAGATGAAACTGAAGCCACAGAAAAGGCCAAGAATTTAGTCCGCGCGGGTTTAACACGGGTGTCTTACCAGCATGACCTGATCCCGAAAACTTTTCCGGTATGCACGAATACCTTGATTGTTGGTGGAGGGATTGCCGGCATGCAGGCAGCTCTTGATGTGGCCAAGGCCGGGTTTAAGGTGTATCTGGTTGAAAAACAGCCGACCATTGGCGGGCATATGCTCCAGTATGACAAGACGTTTCCCACTCTTGATTGTTCAGCATGTATCGGCACCCCCAAGATGGTCTCCGTAGGTCAGGAACCGAATATAGAACTGTTCACATACAGTGAGATAATGGACGTCAATGGTTTTGTCGGAAATTTTAAGATCAACATACGCAAGAAGCCACGATATATTGATTCACATACGTGTACGGGTTGCGGTGAATGCACGACTGTTTGCAAGGTAAGATATAAGCTGTTTCCAGATCATTTAGCCAAGACTCCTTATTCGTATGAAATCGATGAAATGCCCCCAGAATGCGATTTCAGGAGAAAAAAAGAAACCGCATAAAATTGATCAAACAAAATGTATCCGGTGCGGTGTTTGTGAATCTGTGTGCAAAAAAGACAGTGTCACCATTATGGATACTTCGGGAAGTAAACCTGAAACACTGCTTTCGGAATGGGATGAAAATATGAGCCAAAGAAGTGCGGTCTACATTTCATTCCCCCAGGCAATTCCTCAGATACCCGTCATTGACGATGAAGCGTGTATTGCTATTCATACAGGGCAGTGCAGGCGATGCGAAGACGCATGTGACGCCAACGCCATCGATTTTAGCCAAAAAGAGGAGATCATTGAAATTGAAGCGGGTTCCATAATTGTTGCCACAGGATTTGACACGCTTGATCCAACACCCATGACACAATACGGGTACGGTCAGTATCATAATGTGTTTACCAATATCGAATTTGAACGGTTGTCAAATGCTACCGGCCCAACCGGCGGTAAGCTTTTGAAGCGCGATCTTAAAGATCCCATGAAGTTTACAGATGCACCTAAAAGTGTGGCTATCCTTCATTGTATTGGCAGCCGGGATCAAAACTATCATGAATACTGTTCCCGTACCTGCTGCATGTACGCCTTGAAATACGCCCATCTTCTTAAAGATAAATGCGGACATGACACAGAGGTCTACAATTTTTATATTGACATGCGCTGCTTCGGAAAAGGGTACGAGGAGTTTTATAGAAAAGTCCAGTCTGAGGGCGTCCGTATGGTTCGCGGGAAAGCGGAAAAAAAAAAAAAAAAGGAGGGGAAGCTGGTCGTCAAAGCTGAAGATACACTGTCTAACACTATGGTAGAGGTTCCGGTTGAAATGGTCGTTCTATGTACTGCCATGGAAGCCCGTTCAAATGCGATTGATGTGACACGGGTTTTTGGGATCAGTGTCGGCGCTGACGGATTTTTTCAGGAAGAACATCCAAAGCTCGAGCCTATTTCTACGCCTACCAGCGGGGTTTTT
>JAFDFT010000050.1 GCA_019309685.1 Deltaproteobacteria bacterium | reverse complement strand
CGGAAGGCCAAAAACGCATAAAGGCTTTTTTAAACAAAAGCAAAGGATAATGAAAAAAGGAATCAATATATGTCAGGAGATAAAAAGCCACCCGTAATCATCGAAAATTCAGGTGTTGATCTTCGCGAACCTGTAGAACGTATCATGTCATCTCTTGCTCCGGATAGTTTTTCCGGGGCAAACGTATTAATAAAACCAAACATGGTTGGGCCATCTGAACCCGGACTGGGACATACAACCCATCCAGACCTTGTCAGGGCCGTTGTACGGGCATGCCTCGATAGAAACGCCAGCGTTATTGTCGGTGACAATCCAGGGGGAATAAGCCGCAGCTCGAGAAATGTCGCCAATGCAACAGGAATCCTGGACGCGTCAGAAGACTGTTTTCATCCCATATCAGAACAGGTGGTTGAAAAAAAAGGAATCGAAACCGGTTTCCCTATGGTCATTTCAAAGTCTGTCCTTGATGCGGATTACATCATTAATCTTCCAAAATTTAAAACCCATACCCTTATGATGGTGACCGGTGCGATTAAAAACACCTATGGGTATATTGCAGGCGCATGCAAGGCAAAACTCCATCTCCAGGCGCCCAATAAGAAGGATTTCGCCAAGACGATATGTGATATATATCAGTTGAGGCCGCCCGATCTGCATATTATGGATGCAATTACGGCCATTGAAGGAAACGGCCCCTGCCACGGGGGAATGCTTAGAGAAGTTGGAAAGATTCTTGGGAGTACGGATCCACTCGCCCTGGACGCGGTCATGGCTCAAATGATGGGCGTAGAACCATCTGACCTGCCTGTCCAGAAGGAGGCGGCGATTCGCGGACTCGGAAGCATGAAATCATATGAAATCGAAGTTGCCGGTCTGCTGGAACAGATTCCGAATTTTCGGATGCCTGTTACATTTTACCATGAGCACCTCGATAATGAGACAATTGAAAAGCTTCAAAAACTATACCCTCCGGGAATGATGCTCTCACGTACAAAAATAATACCGCTGCAAAATGTTGAGAAATGCGCACTCTGCGGGGATTGCGTTCTGAGTTGTCCCACAGAAGCGCTGACAATCGAGCCCGAATTCAGCATAAGTGACAAGTGTATAGCCTGTTACTGCTGTGTTGAGTTGTGCCCGGAGGGCGCTCTGGAAGTGCCGGATGTTGAGGCCTACCGCCATTACTAGCATAGTAGGATAGCCAAAACTCACCCGGTACTCGATGAAATTCACAAAATAACAGAAAAGGAGTTACAACTCATGAAAATTTCGGCAGATGAATTAAAAAAGTTTTCGGAACAAAAAGTGGCCTTTGTGGAAAGGATGGGCCTTGAAATGATAGAATCCAAAAAGGGCTATGTGAAACTCAAAGCCCCCCTCAGCAGCAATGAAAATCATGTGGGAATCATGTATGCTGGAGCCCTTTTTACCCTGGCTGAGGTTCCCGGCGGTTCTCTTTTCTATACGAGTTTCGACCCAACAAAATATTACCCAATCGTCAAAGACATGTATATTCGCTTTCGCCGTCCTGCTGCCACCGACGTCACCATAGAAATGAGGATGTCGGAAGAAGAGGTAGATCGTGTACAGGCTGAAGCAGATAAAAACGGTAAGGCGGATTTTATCCTGGAAGGTGAAATAAAAGATGAAACAGGCGAAGTTGTGGCACTAAGCAAAGGGACATATCAAATTCGCGCGGTTGCGGGTTAATTTTCACCTATCGGATCCGGGCACTTATCCCGCAGTGCACAATCATTACAATACGTGCCAATCCAAAATGTATCAAAAAGGTCATACACCTTATTGATCAGTTCAGGATCTTTGGAAGTTATCCCTATTTCGAAATTTCGTTTTTGCGGCCCTTTTGCCCCTAAACCCGCGCCTGTAAAATTTGCTGAACCTAAATATGCAAACTTGCCATCAACGATAACCATTTTCCAGTGAGAACGCGGACAGATTTGCAATTCTAAAGCCTTCCCCGTTAAACGGGAAAACCGCTCAAGTGTTTTTCGAAAAGGTCGCGAGGGTAAATCACTATGAACGATACGAAATGATATTCCGTTTCCCGCCATATTATCGAAAGATTCCAAGATGGGTTTATACCCCCGGGCCATGGGAATATGCATATCCTTTAAATTTGCAGTAGCTATCCAGACATACTGTTCCGCATTTAAAATAGCTTTCTGGATAACCTGTTGGTATAACTCTTCACCCGTTAATAAATCGATTTCCGAAGTAAGTGACATATTAACTCCTGTTTTTTATCTCAGCATATCGAGTCAGGGCGGACATGGCAAGGGCACATTCCTCTGTAGTGTCATACATGGGTATGCGGGCATCCCTCAACATCTCAGCAACGGTCTCAGAAGGCATCACCTTCTGGGTGATGACCGGTTTCCCATACTTTTCGGGAATCCGGCAAAAGCCTTCCAATGCGTCTATCAAGACTTTTTTACGTTCCCCAAAGGATGCGGCCTTAAAGACCATCTCCATTGGCGCATTCGTTATAATCCCGTCTATATAATTAAGAGAGGCAACCATATCAACCACATGAACTTCGCCTGCCGTGTCTACAGCCCCTGCAGCAAAGTCTAGAGGATTGCGTGGAA
This sequence comes from Deltaproteobacteria bacterium, assembly GCA_019309685.1. Lineage (GTDB taxonomy): Bacteria > Desulfobacterota > Desulfobacteria > Desulfobacterales > JAABPS01 > JAABPS01. The sequence goes on along the minus strand of JAFDFT010000050.1, from coordinate 7,123 downwards.
CCGGCGCGTGAGGGGGAAGAACGTTTTTCAGTCTATCCTTGTCCGTGTCCTGAAACTCAGGTACGTCAAGCCCCTGGGCCGCCAGATTGTCGGCAATCGTCACGCTTTGGCCGCCGTTACCGATAATGGCTATTCTGTTTGTTGCCGGCAAGGGCTGTTTGATCAGGGCTTCGGCCATAACGAAAAGGTGCTCCAACTGGGAAACCCTGATGAGTCCTGCCTGACGGCACATTGCTTAAAAAATTTTATCCTCCCCTGCAATCGAAGCCGTGTGAGACAGGGTCGCCCTTGCTCCCAGCTTTGAACTTCCCCCTTTCATAACCAGAACCGGCTTTATTTTCGACACCTCTGCGGCTGTTTTAATAAGATTCCGCCCATCTTTTACACCCTCCAGGTAAAGGGCAATCACATGGGTGTCCTCATCCACGGCAAGATATGACAGATAATCAGACATGGTTAAATCCGCCTGGTTTCCTATACTGATAAATTTGCTCATGCCGAATCCCTTGGCCCATGAGGATCTTGTAGCCAACCCGCCGAACATCCCGCTCTGACTGACGAACGCCATAGCACCCGCAAGCGGTGTGGGAAACGGTGTCATATTCATCCCCACTGATGAAGACCATACCCCGTTACCGTTTGGACCCACAAATCGAATTCCGCCCGATCTTGCAATTTTGACTGTTTCGTCCTGCAGGGCCTGCCCTTCATCGCCTGTTTCCGCAAAATCAGCTGATATGACAATCCCTCCCTTAACCCCTTTTTTGACAGAGTTTCTCATTACACCGGGCAAAGCGGCCGCCCGAACCGTAAAAACTGCCAGGTCAACGCTATCGGGTATATCTAGGATGTCCGGATAGGCTCTGAATCCTGAAATCTCAATCTGCTTTGGATTGACCGGATAGATCTTTCCTCGAAAACGAGATTCAAGGAGCCGTTTGAGTACCCGACCCCCCCATTTAGTGGGATCGTTGCTTGCGCCAATGATGGCGATTGATTTAGGTTTAAATATAGGATCAAGCTGTTCAACGATATTGGTAGACATATGTTCTCCTTAAAACGTCCCTTTGCTCGGGAAATTATTGTTTAAGTGTGTTTTTTTAGCATAAATTGTTTAAATTTTTAGAAATTGGTTATTTAAGAGAGGTATCGGTTTTTGTCAACCCTGAAGAACTGGATATCAAGGCGGTTTGCTGATTGGGCCTTTTATACCTGAATTACCTCCATCACCTCGCTGATATCATAACATTCTAAGTTAATAGTTTAATTTTGTTATATGTAATAGCCTGTTATAGTTTCTGAAACAATGTGTGTCCCTTTAATATAATAAAACAGGTTGATTTTTTCCTCGAGGACTTGATACTTAAAATATTTTAAAAGGATTTCATGTTTTTAACCAATCATTCTAAGTTTTGCTGTAATGAATCAGGGTGATTAAGCAGGAGGTTTAAATGACTGCGATTACAGACATGGTAGATTTGGAAACGCGGGATGCCGTGGCGGTAGTTTCCGTAGACAACCCGCCGGTAAACGCATTGAGCGCTGGCGTGCGCACAGGCCTATATGAGGCGGTAACCAGGGCCGATGCGGATGATGCCGTCAAGGCTGTACTTATCATTTGCAAGGGTCGGACATTTATCGCGGGTGCCGATATTCGTGAATTCGGAAAACCTCCAAAAGGCACACCCGGACCAAAGGTTCAGGCGGCCATCGAGGGTGCTTCCAAACCCGTTATTTCAGCAATTCACGGCACTGCCCTTGGCGGTGGACTCGAGACAGCCCTTTGCTGCCACTATCGCGTGGCAGTATCGTCGGCGCAGTTCGGACTTCCGGAAGTAAAGTTGGGGCTCCTTCCTGGCGGAGGAGGCACTCAGCGGCTCCCGCGAGTGGTGGGTGTGCAGAAGTCACTGGAGATGATGATATCGGGAGACCGGGTAGACGCGGATTTTGCTCTGGCCTGTGGCCTTATTGATGAGATTGTAGATGATCTGATGGAAGGCGGACTCGCTTTTGCAAAGAAGGTGGCTGATGAAGGCCGTCCGCTGGTCAAGGTGCGGGACGCGACCGGGAAAATCGAAGAGGCCAGGAAAGATCCCGAACTGTTTGCGACGTTCCGCAAGTCCATCGCACGTAAAACTCGCGGTTTCGAAGCGCCAGAGGACATCGTTCAGTGTGTGGAAGATGCAGTTTCAAAATCCTTTGATGAGGGAATTCAAGGCGAACGGGAGCGTTTTGTGGGGCTGGTCTCAGGTCAGCAGTCGGCTGCTCAGCGCTACTACTTTTTTGCCGAACGCCAGGCCAACAAGATTCCAAACCTTCCCAAGGACTTGGCGCTTATCCCTGTGAATACGGTGGGCATCATAGGCGCAGGCACCATGGGTGGTGGAATTGCCATGAATTTTCTTAATGCCGGCATTTCGGTCATCATTGTTGAAACAGCCCAGGAAGCCCTTGATCGGGGTTTGGCCGTTGTGAGCAAAAACTACGAGCGAAGCGCGAGCCGTGGCCGCATCACCATGGATGATGTTGAACAGCGGATGGCGAAACTGACGCCTACCCTGAATATGGAGGACATCTCCAGTTGCGACCTGGTTGTCGAAGCGGTGTTTGAGAATATGGATCTTAAGAAAGAGATATTTACGAGGCTCGATTCATTCATGAAGGAAGGCGCAATTCTCGCGAGCAATACATCGGCACTGAATCTTAATGAAATTGCTTCGGTAACCAAACGCCCGGAGATGGTCATCGGCCATCACTATTTCAGTCCAGCCAACGTCATGAAACTGCTCGAAGTTGTGCGCGGGGATAAGACCTCGGATGCTGTACTCGCTACAACCATGGCCCTGTCCAAGAAGATCGGAAAGGTGGCTGCGGTATCGGGCGTTTGCCCTGGCTTCATCGGTAACCGGATGCTGGCCCAGCGAGGTGTGCAGGCACAGAAAATGATTTTTGAAGGCCCCATGCCGTGGGACGTGGATGATGTACTGTACGATTTCGGGTTTCCCATGGGTCCCTTTGCGATGGGCGATCTGGCTGGACTGGACATTGGCTGGGACAAGAGTAAGTCCAGGGGCGAAACCGTACGTGACCGGTTATGTGAAATGGATAGGCGGGGTCAAAAGACAGGGGCTGGGTATTACAACTACGACTCGCAGACGCGCGCCAAGAGTCCTGAGCCTATGGTGGAGGAACTCATCAAAGAATTTTCCGAAAAGATTGGCAAGGCACGGCGGGAATTCAGTAAAGAAGAGATCCTGCAGCGTTGTATTTACCCGATGATTAACGAAGGCGCCAAAATCCTTGAAGAAGGTATGAGCTACCGGCCCAGTGACATCGATGTAGTGTGGGTCAACGGCTATGGGTGGCCAGTATATCGCGGCGGCCCAATGTTCTACGCAGATTCCATCGGCCTGGATAATGTAATGGCGCGCTTGAAGGAGTTTCAGAAGCAAGACGGTGACGACTTCTGGGAACCAGCCGCCCTGATCAATAAGCTGGTCACCGAGGGCAAAGGCTTTAAGGATATAACCTAGCCTGGCCACCGTATCCGGATATAAACGAAACCGGTTCACCATGGCCGGATTTGTTCGTGTAATGTATCGTGCTAAAGATGATTCAGAAAACCTACCCTACGAAAGGAAAAGACCATGACTGAAAATCAACCCAAAAAGGAAACTCCGAATTTTCTCGAAATAAACTGGGAGAAACACCCCGACAAATCAGTGCTGCTCGGAATGGGAAGAAGCCTGACCTACGACCAACTACGAAACAGGGCCCGTTTGTTGGCCAAAAGTCTTTACGGACTCGGCGTCAGGGCGGGAGACCAAATAGCGATTATGTCCTACAATGCTCCTGAGGTTCTGGAGCTTGGCCACGCCCTAACCTATCTTGAGGTGGGACTGGTTATGGTCGGGTATCGGATGAAAGCCCCTGAAATAGAATTTATTGTAGACAATTCCGATTCCAAAATATTGTTTTTCTATCATGAATTCGCTGACCACATTCTACCCCATAAAGAAAAGTACACGAAAATCCTACCCGGCGGATTTATCTCTTTCGGAGAATCGGCCGTTGAAGGTACCAGCCAATATGAAAGCCTTTTCACCGATGTTTCCGACATCGATCTGGACACCTTCGAACCTGCCGAAGAAGTCGGAAGTTCCATGATTTACACTTCGGGCACCACCGGAATGCCCAAAGGTGCGGCCAGAAGCACCGATTTCGTGACCAAGGACGGAGTTATGGATTATCTGTTTTCTACCATCAGCTTCTTTAAAATGGAACCCGACGAGATCCATCTGGTCTGTTGCCCGATGTACCACTCCGCTCCCTCCTACTTCCACACCATTACCTTCCTCCTCGGCGGGACCATGCTTTACCAGCCACGCTTCGATCCCCAGGAATTTCTTGAACTGGTCGACAAACATAAGGTAACCTCCACCCATCTCGTGCCTACCATGGTCACCCGACTGCTGGAAGTCCCCAAAGAAGTGACTGATAAGCTTGACCTCTCAAGCTTGCGAACAGTAATCTGCGGTGCTGCGCCTCTTTTTCCAGAATACAAGCTGGCATTTCTTGACCGGTTCGGCCCCTGTCTGTACGAATATTATGGCGCAACCGAGACCGGCCTCAACACCGCCATCACGCCTGAAGAAATGCGTGAGCGGCCGGGCAGCGTGGGCAAAGCCTTCGCCAACAACGAACTGATCATCTATGATGAAAACGGAAAAGAAGTTCAAAACGGCGAACGCGGTATTTTCTATATGTATAACTCCATAATGATGGACGGCTACTACAAAAATCAAAACGCCACCTCCGACGCCTATCAGGGCAAATACATGACTGCCGGAGACGTGGCAATTCGCGATGAAGAAGGATACTATTTCATCGTTGATCGGATCAAAGACATGATCATTCGAGGCGGGGTCAACATCTACCCAGTAGAGATCGAAGGGGTCATGAGCACCATGCCTGCTATCAAAGATGTGGCAGTTGTGGGCAAGTCCGACAAAAAACTTGGGGAGACTGTTACTGCCTTCGTCGTGCTCAATACGGCCAACGAAGCCTCGGCTGAGGAGATTCAAACCTTTTGCGGCAAGCAGCTTGCGAACTACAAAATCCCCTCGGATATCATATTCCTGGACGAGATTCCCAGAACTCCTACCGGGAAAATCCTGAAAAGGGAACTGAGGGAAAGACTGTAGGCAAATAGTTTATCGGATCCAGACGCCGCTTTGGTTGGAGCGGTATCCCAAAGAGCGGTATGTCGCATCAACCAGTGATTGGCCTCGTTCGTTTAACAGGATGCCGTAGCCCATTTTGTTCATGGTATATGCAAAGGCCAGAGAGCATTCAGGATCAGCAAAACCAAGACTGCCGCCCGCGCCCCCGTGCCCAAAAGCCTTTTCGCCTATGATGAGGCTTTCCACATGGCCCAGTGGCCGATGGCGGTTGTCCATTGATTTCATAAAGCCCAATGAAAACCGGGACGGGATGAGCAAGGTGGCGTCTTGTTGGGTGGCCATGGAAATTTGGCGCATCCGGGCGATGGTGTCCTGGCTGACCAGTTGCCCTTCTTGATAAGTGCCGTCTCCTGACAGAGGAACATACATACCGCAAAGGCTTCGGGCGTTAGTGATGCCCCCTCCCCCGCCGATCATGGCAGCATGGGCTTCCTTAGTATTGACGTCAAAGCCTCCTGAATTGAGAAAGGACAGATACTGGATAGAAGTTTTATCTGACACCAGTTTTTCCACAAACTCAGTTACCGGCTCACCCGGGCTGGGGACAAAAATGATGATCGGTGACACTCGCGTCTCAATTTCTTTTGGCAATCCGATCCAGAAATCGAGGCCAAGCGGACTGGCCACTTCATCTGAAAAAAACTGCCCCAATGTTTTACCGGACACACGTGCGATCAATTCTCCCACGGTCCAGCCGAAGCTGACCATGTGGTAACCATTCCGGGTTCCGGGTTCCCAGAAAGGGGCCTCTTCTTCCAGTCGCTTAACCATATAGTCCCAATCATAATAGCCTCCTGTCTTTATAGGCTCACGAAAGGCAGGCAGCCCTGCTGAATGGTTAAGCATCATGGCCACCGTGATTGCCTCTTTTCCTTCCTTACCGAACTCCGGCCAATAGTCGGTCACTGGGGCAAATAGGTCCAATTCTCCTCGATCGGCTAAGATATGCGCGCAGAGCGCCACAGCAGCCTTGGTGCAGGAAAATACTATTGAAACAGTATCTTTTTCCCAGGGCGTTTTGTCTTCCGGGGATGACAGCCCTCCCCAAAGGTCCACCTTGGTCTGATCTCCGACCCGGACGCAAACGCTTGCCCCAACTTCGGATCGTTCGTTGAAATTTTGCAAAAACTCATCGAGCACCAATTCGAAACCAGCCTCACAAAAACCGTGTACATTACCGTTATCAACCGACTCATTAACTTCCATTTTCTTTATCTCCTAATTTCTTTTTTTAATGTTGAAAATGTAAATGTATTTAAAAGTGTTCTGTGCGCTGGATAATATGCTCCTGCATAGACAGATTTAACTCGGTAAAGTGGGCACAATAACCGGCGATCCTGACCACGAGGTTGCGATGCTTTTCAGGATGCTTTTGAGCATCGAGAAGGGTCTGTTTGTCCACAACTGTTACCTGCATCTGAAACCCACCCTTTTCGAAAAAAGATTTTTGGATAGCTGTAACATTTGAGATGTTATTTTCTTTGAAAGTCGAAGGATTGAATTTTATGTTGAAGATACTGCCGTTTTCCATTAGGTGGTGATCCAGCTTGGCCACAGAATTTACAGCAGCAGTATGTCCGTGTTTATCGCAACCCCTTGAAGGGGCTACGCCTTCGGTCATGGATTCTCCGGCTTTACGTCCACTGGGCAGGGCGCCTACCGTTTGACCGAGGGCCACGGCCATGTAGATTGACCAAATCCCCGGATAATAAACACTGCCCCAGTGATCAGTGTGATTCTTAACCTCCTTTAGAAAAATGCTGCAACTTTCCCGAGCGATCTCATCCGCGAAATCATCATCATTACCAAATTTAGGCGCCTTGTTCAGCATCATCTGTCGAATTGGCTCCCGTTCTTTAAAGTTAATTGATAAAACGTCT
>JAFDFT010000392.1 GCA_019309685.1 Deltaproteobacteria bacterium | reverse complement strand
GCCGGCATGCTCTTTGGCGACTACGGCTTCTTTAATGGCATACATACAACAGACTGATGAGCAGTAGGCGTTGTCACACCGGTTCAAATCCCTGGATCCAACGCATTGAAACCAAGCGATTTTTTTCGGTTCGTTATGATCCGATGGTCGAATAAGGTGTCCGTCGGTAGGGCCGGATGCGGATAAAAATCGTTCCATCTCCATAGAGGTGATAACATTGGGGTGACTGCTATAGTTATATGCATCAAATTCCGATGGATCAAATGGCTCAAATCCAGGCGCCAAAATGATGGATCCAACATTTAGTTCGATGGTTTCATCCTGCATAGAGTGATCAATGGCATCCACACCACAAAAATCCACACATATTTTACAACCGCCGGTCTTAAAATGAACACATTTTGTTCGATCAATGGCCGGGGTATTGGGAACAGCTTGAGGGTAAGGAACGTAGACAGGTTTACGTCCTTGTAGCCCTACATCATATTCTGATGGAATCAGTGCTGTCTGAAGCGGTGAGTGTGATGGCACTAGCACCCATTTTTTCACAGACGCGGGTGCACATTCCGCAGAGAATGCACGTATCTTCCTCTTTTTCAAATCGAGGTTTTTCAATACCGTATTCTTTCGCCAATTGTTGTAAAAGGGGCACCTCCGGACAACGAGATAACAGCATTTCTACAATCAGTTTACGGCCATGGTGAACCGTTTCAGAGTCTGTAGTCACCTCCATCCCATCCCATATGGGATAATTGCATGCAGTTACAAAGCGTGTTCTCCGTCCATCAAAAAGTTCAACCGTGCAAATACGGCACATGCCGGCAGGTTCCAGTGCTTTGTGATGGCAAAGGGTTGGGATATCAACACCATATTTTTCGGCTACCTGGAGAATATATTGTCCATTGTCACCCTGGACAGTTTTCCCATTGAGTTTGAACGTAATCATTGTTGTTTTTTCCCTTTAGATTTTATTCTTCATTTGTGGTTCATACACACAACTATTTGACAACTATTGAATTAAACTTGCACGCATCATAGCAGATGCCACATTTAATGCATTTATCCTGATGCAGCTCGTGCAGTTTCTTTTTTTCACCGGTAATGGCTTCTTGCGGACATTTGCGTAAACATACACCGCAGCCTGTACAAACATCGGGGTCTATTTCATAATGGAAAAGCGGTTTGCAGACTCCAGCAGGACATTTTTTGTCCTTGATGTGAGCTTCGTATTCATCCCGGAAATAGAGCATATTCGTTAAAACAGGATTAGGGGCTGATGTCCCAAGGCCGCACAAAGAAAATTTTTGCATCATGGCACCTAATTCTTCGAGCAGTTCGATATTGCCTTCCTTCCCGCGTCCTTCGCAGATACCGGTCAGTATTGCCAGCATTTGTTTTAATCCTTCTCTGCAGGGGTTGCACTGACCGCAGGATTCCTCCTTTAAAAATTCAACGAAATAACGGGCCACATCCACCATGCAGGTATCCTGGTCCATGACGATCATTCCACCGGAACCCATAATAGATCCGACCTTAGCTAATTCATCAAAATCCACGGGCAGATCAATAAATCGTTCGGGAATACATCCACCGGATGGTCCGCCTGTTTGAATTGCTTTAAACTTCTTCTTTTTGGGGATGCCGCCTCCAATATCATAAATCATGGTCCGCAGCGTTGTTCCCATTGGGACTTCGACCAATCCGGTATTCACCACTTTGCCAACCAGTGAAAATATTTTCGTCCCCTTGCTCTTATCCGTACCAATTTCTGAATACCACTTCGCGCCTTTGTTGATTATCACCGGTACATTGGCCCATGTTTCTACATTATTAAGATTTGAGGGGGACTGGCGAAATCCCTTTTCGACCGTGTGGACGTATTTTGCTTTAGGCCGTCCTGGACTTCCTTCCAGTGAAGCCATTAAAGCCGTGGATTCACCACAAACAAACGCACCGCCACCCCGGCTGATATGAATATCAAAATCAAAGTCCGAACCAAGGATCTTTTTGCCCAGAATTCCGAGCTTCCTTGCTTTCTCCAATGCGATGGTTAAATTCTTGACCGCCAATGGGTATTCATGGCGAACGTAGACATAGCCCTGATTAGAACCGATGGCGATGGCGCCGACGATCATTCCTTCAATAACACTATGCGGGTTGCCTTCTAAGAGACTTCGATCCATATAAGCGCCAGGATCTCCTTCATCTGCGTTACAAATAACATATCTTTCGCCTTTATGTTTTCGGCAGGTTTCCCATTTGATACCTGTTGGGAATCCACCACCACCCCGTCCCCTAAGGCCCGAGTCTTTAATCTCATCAATAATCTGTTTCGGCTTATAATCAAAAAGCGTTTTTTCCAAGGCCAGATACCCATCCTTAGAGATATAATCGTCGATGCTGGTTGGATCAATTAAGCCGTTGTTTCCAAATATAATTCTTTGCTGAAGCTTGTAGAATGGGATGTCTTTTTCAATTGATATTTTTTTCTTTGATACAGGATCCTTATAGATTAAGGATTGGACAAGTTTACCGTTTTTAATTGTTTCTTCAACAATTTCAGGTATATGTTTTTCTTTTACCTTAGGGTAAAATATGCCTTCAGGGTGGATAACCATAATCGGTCCTTTTTCACAAAATCCATGACAACCGGTTAATTTGACTTCCACCTTATTATCAAGTTTTTTCTTTTTTAATTCGTCCACAAGGGTTTTATACACCTTTGCGGTTCCATACGCACCGCAACCTGAGCCTGCACAAAGTGAAATGAGTTTATGATCTTTCTTTTTGTCTTTGCTTTGGAGTTTTTTTCTATATTCGTTAAGAGCTTCTCTATTTTCTAATTTTGCCATGGTCTCGTAAAACCTCCGTTACCCCTTATATTTAAGAAGCTTGTTGGCTGTAGTCATCTATAACTTTTATAACGCTGGAACGATCGACGCCGCCGTGGGTATCTTGATTGACAGTTATTACAGGTCCTGAAGCACAGCAGCCTATGCACCTTACTCCTTCCAGTGTGAATAAACCGTCATCAGTTGTTTGCCCCTCTTTAATATTCAGTTGATTTTCTAAAGCTTCTGTGATTTTTTCCGCCCCTCGAACATGACAAGCAGTACCCGTGCATACACTAACAATATATTTGCCTCTTGGTTCCAAACTGATGGTTTTGTAAAAGGTTGCGACACTGTATATCAAACTTTCTTTGACGCCCAGTTTTTTTACCAGTAAAGGAATGACTTCCGGGGGCATATAATTGTATATATCGCTGATATCCTGCATAATCATTAGCAGGGCTTCCGGATCTCTATTGTAATTGTCGATTATTTTTTCTATTGCTTTCCAGTTGATGTCGACTGCTGTTTCCATAGATATTACCTGCTTTTAAATCGTATAGTTTATTAAATTAATAACATCGGCTTTCCGGGGATAAATTAAGGTGAGCCACCTAATACTATTATCGCCGAAAGCGTAATTAACCTGCGGCTTCAAGCACTACCGGACAATTTTCAACACATGCTCCGCATCCGGTACAGCGGTCTTCGATAATAGTGCGGGCTTTCTTTTTGACTTTGACCTTGAAATTTCCAGCAGATCCCTCAACACTTTCAAGGTCTGCGTAGGTGATTAGTTCGATATTTAGATGCCGGCCGACCTCGACCAGTTTCGGTGAAATAATTCACATGGCACAGTCATTGGTGGGGAATGTTTTATCCAGTTGAGCCATAACACCGCCAATGGATGGGGATTTTTCCAACAAATACACATAATAACCTGAATTAGCTAAATCCAGTGCGGATTGCATTCCGGCTATACCGCCGCCAACCACAAGTACCGAACCTTTGACGTCTTTCGCCATTTTTTCAATCTCCCATTAAAAATTTTACTAATTTATTAACAGCGTGACTTTTACTGCTGCTTATCGTTTTAATTAACGAATCCTG
>JAFDFT010000049.1 GCA_019309685.1 Deltaproteobacteria bacterium | reverse complement strand
CCGCATGATATTCCATCATTTCCTCGCCCATGGCCACCAAGCGCGGATTGGACTCTTTGATCGCATCCAGGCCCATCTGCACCATGTCCTTATTCATGGTGTCGTGAACTAATATATCGGCATCTCGGGATTGTTCGATCATGGCTGGGATCATGACGGTATCTCCGGAGATAACTATAGACCGGCCTTTATAATCAAAACGGTACCCCACGGCCGGTGACACGGGGCTATGGTTCACCTCGAACATCGTGATCTTTATCCCGTCCTGGTCAAGCACCACCCCGGGCGCTGCTTCCGTAACCTTAGCCGACGCGCCGGCAGGGGAATATTTGTCACCATGATGATCATGGCGATAGCGCCGGTCCAGCTCATACGCAGCCATGAGTCCGTCAATGACAGAGGCCGCTCCGTTTGGCCCGATGGTGGCCAACGGCTGGATGGCTCCGGCGATGGCGCGGGCGACCAACAGCTCTCCAAAGTCAGCGATATGATCAGAATGAAAGTGGGTAAACAAGACCATGTCCGCGTCCTGGCGGCCGGTGGCGGCAAGGTTGTTATAAAATCCACGGCCGGTATCGATAATAAAAGCGTTTTCTCCGGCCGTGACCAGGGTAGAAGCACATGCTCGTGCCGGATTGACCATGGGCGAGCCGGTACCGAGCAAGGTAACGGAAAAATTTTCAGACATTTAATACTCCTTAGGGTTTAATAATTTGGGAGCTGATTTACCCTTTTCCAGGGCGAGTTAAGGGGCCTTTAGATTTTTTAGGCCAGCGTTGATGTATCTGGCGCATTCGACCTGAACGCATGGAGAAATTGAGCCCCAGTGCTGTCAGCCAGTTTTCTTTTGGCGCGCGAAACATCCTTTTAAATATGGATCGAGGCGCGCAGCAGTATTTTTTTGCCCACAGAAACCCTTCCTCGAGTTCTTCAGGGGACATATTCGTTGGTTTGAAAAGAACATGGGAACCATCATAGAGCCGCCAGTCGGCAGCTTCAGGAAGCAGGCGTTCTTCTTTTTCAAGGCGTGACCTTAACTGCGTCGCTGGATAGGGCGTCATAATGCCAAATACCGGCACCTGAATCCCCGTCGATTGTACAAAGTCCACGGTTTTGGCAAAAATATCTTTTTTGTCATGATCGTGCCCAAAGATAAAGGCCGCTTCAACGATAATTCCGTATTCATGAAATACCTTCACGTATTCTTCCATCTGATCCGTACGAACCCATTTCTTTTTGGACATATTTAAGTTTTGCTGTTCCAGGGACTCAAATCCTATAAAAAGTTCAATACATCCGGAATCTCTGGCCAGTTCCATTAGCTCTCTGTCCTGGGTCATCGCTACAGAAGCAAAGCTTCCCCATTTTATCTTTAGTGGAATAAGAGCCTTGAAGAGCTCTTTCGCGTAACCGGGTACACCCGCGACATTGTCATCAACAAAGAAAATAATATTGGTTTTTATAGTGTCCATCATCGTCTGTATGTCTTTCACAACCATCGAAACGGGCCGCATCCGGTATTTATGTCCAAAAAAAGGAGTGACCGAACAGAAATCACATTGATGAGGGCATCCCCTGGTTGCCTGAACAGACTGAAGGACTTTTCGGGATTTTGGCTGAAGCAAATCGAGTCTTGGCCGGGGGATGGAGGCCATGTCTACCTGTATACCTTGATAGATGCCATGCAACTGGTTTTTGTGAAAATCGGCAAGGATTTTTTCAAAAATACCTTCTGCTTCCCCTATGACTATTGCATCACTGTGTTTCAGAGCTTCGTGGGGAAGCGAAGAAGGGTGCATGCCGCCCATTAAAACAGGAATTTTTCTCTTTCTGAAGGTATCTGCCAGTTCATACGCGTGCGGTGCGTCAAGAGTAAGCGTCGATATCCCCACAAGGTCGGCTTGTGCCGACACGTTAACGGGCATGATATTTTCATCGACAATGGATACGTCCCAGTTGTCCGGGAAAAGGGACGCGATTGTCGTGACGCCAAGCACAGGGAAGGCTACTTCAGGCTGTTCAGATAACTGAAGATCCGGGTCAGTGGCGTGGATCAAAAGAGCTTTGGGCATAAAAATATCCTATAAAGATTTGGCTATTGTAAAAATAAAAGAAACGCTTAAATTGTTTTAGCCTAAGACAAAATTTGAAGCAGATATATCAGATTTGGCAATGAAATGGAACTAAAGATATAAGACCTTAACATATTGTTTCCCGAAGGATCGTAATTCATCAGAGATTGATTTGTATGGGTCCTAAAATAGCTGTCATAAGTTGCGGCCATATGATATTTCTTTTGAGGTTGTACTATTTCCCACAGGAATTTTAACAGGGATATGAGCATCCATTCAATGAGGAGATAAACATGGGAGCATTTAAAGAAAAGATAATTATCATTACAGGGGGAGCTTCAGGCATCGGAAAGGCGCTTGGACAAAGATTGTCAGACAAGGGCGCGCATGTGATTCTTGCGGATGTAAACACAAAAATGCTCGAAGATACAGTGAATTCGATATCAAAAGAAGGTGGTCTTTCTGAGGCGGTCACACTGGATGTGACGGATCGAATCAAGGTTAAACAATTGGTGGATGATACGGTGGCAAAACGGGGAAGGCTTGATTACATGTTTAACAACGCAGGTATCGGTGTTGCAGGTGAGGCCCGGGACTTTTCCTATGAAGATTGGCAAAAGGTTATTGATACAAATCTCTATGGTACGGTCAATGGTGTTTTTGCGGCTTATCATGTTATGGTAAAGCAGGGATTCGGGCATATCATAAATACCGCTTCACTTGCCGGGCTTATACCGGTGCCCGGCGAAATTTCCTACACGGCAAGCAAGTACGGCATTGTGGGACTATCTAATGCGCTTCGCATAGAAGGGACGAAGCTGGGGGTAAGGGTCAGTGTGGTTTGTCCCGGATTAATTGATACACCGATATATCATACTGTAAAAGCGGCCAATGTTGACCGGGAAAAATTTCTATCTGAATTGCCGAAAAAAATGACCTCTGCAGATAGTTGTGCGAGGATTGTTCTGAAGGGGGTTGAACGGAATAAGGCGATTATCATTGTGACACCCCTGGCCAGGATCATGTGGATAACCCAGCGCGTCAGCCCCGGTCTGATACGGATAATATGGGCCCTGTTTTTAAAAATATTGCGCAAAGCGCGAATTTCAGACTGAGCACGCACATCAGAAGCACCAATTAATTACCTTCAGGCCTTGGGTTGTCAGTCTTTTACCTCAGGGGCAGGCCTTTCTACCCGTTCCATTTTGAAACATTTTCCGCCATATTCCAATAGATATCTTTGAATATCAGTATTTTAGAAAGTTTTTCGTTGAAAAAGAAATTCTTATTAAAAAATCATTGACATGATATAAAAAGGCTGTATAATAAAAAGAACTTTATAATATAAAGTTCTTTACAACAAGGAGGTTTGATATGGCAACGTCAAATGACAAACAGATAGATCAGCTTATTGAAGAAATATCATCAATAAAATCAATTATTAATAAAAATAAATCCCTGCTCAGACAAGTTCTTTTGCCCGCACATTTCAGGCTGCTGGCATTGTTTTCGGGATTTAGCATAATCCTATTTTCAATGATATTCTATTATTTTATGGAGGTTTACGGCGGCTATTCTTTCATACCCGGCCATATCAAAATGATCATATTTGGTGCGATTGTGGTGGATTGGATTCTTCTGGCAGTTATGAAATACAGCAATTTCATGAAACCTTTATTAAAGATCGATGGCCGATATACACTTGGTCGTTTAATGAAGGAATTTTTTTCGTTTCGAATTGTTCATGTGTACGTTCCACTTATTGTTTTGGCAATTTTTCTATGTGTATATCTGTTAAAGCAAAACAGCGCATACTATATTATCCCGACAATTTCTATAACCATTGGGTTATTTTATAATTTTCTTGGAAGCATCATTGAAGTAAAGCAGTGGTTGCTGACCGGTTACTGGTTTCTTGTGACGGGATTGGGTGTGCTGGTATTTAGTTCCATACCCGCGCCGGTTGCGGTATCGATATCCATGGGATGCGGCATGCTGTTATTTGCCTTACCGATGACGGAGGGTTAGTCTGGTGGCTCCCATCGATAAAATCATTCATGAGCGGGCCAGGCTTCTAATCCTAATCTATCTGGCAAGTAATGAAAGGCAGGAAATCAGCTTTAATGAATTGCAGGAGAAGTTAGACTTTACATCAGGCAACTTGTCTATTCAGTTAAAAAAACTCAAAGAAGTAAAATACCTGGAAATAAATAAGACCTTTAAAAATAATAAACCGTATACCACAATACAAGTCACGCCTGAGGGGACAGAAGCGTTAAACAAATATATCGAAGAAATGGAAGATATTATCCACGCGTTAAGGAAGTAAGTAAAATTTTTTTGAGATAGTGGCAATGACACATAAGGTTAAACAGCATTATTTAAAGATTTTCTTTTTCACCGGCATTTGCATCTTTTTTCAGAATACCGCGTATGCCTTGGAAGCGGAATTCAGCGGACAAGTTTCCGGCTGGACAACTGAAACGCGGCGGCAAGAGCAGTGGGAAAATACGACAGGTTTGAGATATATTCCACAGTTTACAGTGAGTCAGGCGTTGGCAGAAGAATCTTTTATTGATGCCGAAGTTTCAATAAACAGCTTCCTGTTGACCCGGAAAAATAGTGATCATAAAAGTTATGATGCTGAACTTTATCGAGCATTGCTTCGTTACGCGACAGCGCAGACAGAGACCAGAGTCGGTTTGCAGAAGATCAATTTTGGGCCGGCGCAGCTGCTGCGGTCCTTGATGTGGTTTGACAGAATGGACCCCACAGATCCCACGCAATTTACAAAAGGTGTGTACGCAGCTCGATTTAAATATAACACCTTGAACAATGCGAGTTTTTGGCTGTGGTGTTTGTACGGCAATAAAGATCCAAAAGGGTATGAATGGCTTCCCACAATACCGGAAAAGCCAGAATACGGCGGGCGTATTCAATATCCGGTTTTGGGCGGTGAACTGGCCGCGACCGTTCATACGAGAAAGGCTGACGGGGACGAATTTTTTCTAAAGGATTATACGGAGAATCGCTACGCGTTGGATGGTCAGTGGGATATCGGTATCGGCGTATGGTTCGAATCGGTGCTGATAGAACAAAAGTTTGAATCAATTTACCCCCAAATAGATCCAAGCGCATTGCCGTATGGCTGGACAAAAATGATTACCATAGGCGCAGATTATACGATCGGGATGGGTAATGGACTTTATATTCTTGCTGAACATATGGCTACAGTTGTATCCGAAAAGCCTTTTGGATGGAATTCAGATCAACATGTGTCCGCAGTTATGTTTCGGTATCCGGTAGGAATTCTGGATAGTTTTTTCGCTATAGGGTATTATGCGTGGGAGACACAAGCCTATGGTCAGTATATTAACTGGCAGCGGACATATGATAAGTGGGTATTAAGCCTCGGTTTATTTTACTATCCGGAAACGGCCGAAGGGAATGCCGGTTTTATTCAAAATGCTGGTATGGGAGGGTATGGGGCACAGTTTATGATTATATTCAACCATTAGTGACAGCGTAAAAAGTTCAACTTCTGTGTTGAGCTTCATCCTCGCCCTGTTAAATTCTTGCTTGGCGAGACGGCGGTGCCGATTTAACAGGGCAAGTCACTGCGGAGTAATAAAAAAGTATTTTAAGTTTTAGGTGATAATAAATCATAAAGTTATGGAGGTCGAAGATATGGTTAAATCCTGGACAAGTATATTAGAAATAGATCACTTGAACCCTAGAATCCTAGAACCCTTTTCTCCAAATACTTTGGAGAAAAATCTAAAATAATCAAGGAGAAGGAAATGAAAAACAATGTTCTCATAAAAACCGAAAACCTGGTCAAAAATTATCCAATGGGTGGGCGGAAATTTACTGCTTTAAATGATATCAATCTGTCCTTTAATAGTGGTGAATTTACCGGGCTCGTTGGGCCCAGCGGTTCAGGGAAGACAACGCTGCTCAACATTGTCGGCGCGCTGGATAATCCGTCTGAGGGACACGCGGTCGTCATTGGTAAAGACACCAGTCAGTTGAATCACCGCGAGTCAGCGCAGCTTAGAAATGAACACCTGGGATTTATTTTTCAGACCTTTAATCTATTATCGGTGTACAATGTGTTTGAAAATGTTGAATTTCCGCTTCTGCTTCTTGGGATGAGTGCTGAGGATCGAAAAAAGGATGTACTTCAAGCACTTGAATGGGTAGGGTTGTCGGATAAAGTAAAATCACGGCCTGCCCAGCTCTCAGGCGGGGAGTGCCAACGGGTTGCGGTAGCCAGGGCGATGGTAAAGAAGCCGAAAATTGTTTTAGCAGATGAACCCACCGCAAATCTGGACGCTGCAAATTCTTATAACATTTTGGATATGATGGTCTCTTTGAATAAAGAACTCAATTCTACTTTTCTTTTTGCTACACACGATGAAAAGGTCATCAAATATCTGAGACGCGTAATTACGCTGACAGACGGCAAAGTCGTTCAGGATATTGAAAAAACGCCTGAACCGAATAATGCCTAAGGGCCGAAAGGGAAAACTATGCTAACAATTAAATTAGCTTTTCGAAATATTGTGGGTGCGGGATTGAGAACCTGGCTCAATGTATTTGTGCTTTCTTTTGCTTTTGTCGCGATACTATGGATTCAGGGACTCATTAACGGGCAGGCAAAGCAGATAATGAACCTGATGATCGACACTGAACTTGGCGGCGGGCAATTCTGGCATAAGGATTACGAGCCGTTTGACCCTTTGACACTGGAAGAATCACACGGGCCGGTTCCGGCAGCTCTGGAGGATCTGATAAGCAGTAAAAGGGCCACACCGATTTTAATTACATCAGGCGCTATATATCCGGATGGACGGGTGCAGTCAGCCTTGCTTAAAGGTATTGATCCGGATCAGGTGATCCTTGATATTCCCGCAGATATTTTAAAAAAAGATAGTCCAGTAACGATTCCCGCCCTTATCGGCACCCGCATGGCAAAACAGACAAAGCTCATGCTCGGTGATTATGTTACGATTCGATGGCGGGATATCCATGGAACCTTTGACGCGGCAGATATCCAGATCGCGCGGGTGATGAATACCAATTCGCCGGCCATCGATATGGGCCAGATCTGGTTACCCCTGGATCGGATGCGGGAAATGATGCAGGCGCCGGATGAGGCTACATTGATTGTGCTGGAAAAAGATATTCAGTCCGTTCCGGGAGGAAGTGAGGAATGGATCTATCGGGGCTTGGATTTTCTGCTCAAAGATGTTGTTGAAATAATGAAAACAAAGACTGCATCAAGTTCCATCTTGTATGCATTGCTGATGGCCATGGCGCTTTTGGCCATATTTGATACACAGGTATTGTCCATATTTCGCAGGCGCAAGGAGATGGGGACGCTCATGGCGCTTGGCATGACCCGAGGCGGGGTCATAAAACTATTTACGCTGGAAGGTGCGCTGCATGGGATACTTGCTTTAATCATGGGCGCTGTTTACGGTATTCCGCTGTTGTATCTTACAGCCGTTAAAGGTCTGCCTCTGCCAACTGACGCTATTGATCAAATGGGGATTGCCATGCCCAGCGTGCTGTACCCCAGTTACAGTCTGTGGCTGATTGGCGGGACAACGTTTCTTGTTTTTATAACAGTGACAGTGGTGAGCTTTTTGCCCACACGAAAAATCGCGAAACTAAAACCAACAGACGCGTTAAGGGGTAAATTATCATGACCTGGTTTTTATTAAAAGGACTGCTAAGAGATCGTCACAGAAGTTTGTTTCCTATTTTAATTATTGCCGGCGGGGTGATGATTACCATATTGTCATATTGCTGGATGATGGGTGTGATTGATGATTTTGCCACAACCAACGCCAAGCTGGATACAGGGCATGTGAAGATCATGACCCGCGCGTACGCGGATATATCCAGCCAGGTGCCGAATGATTTTGCCTTGATCAGTGTAACTGGATTTTTAAACACACTGAAAAAGGACTATCCAAGATTAGATTGGGCGCCGCGCATTAAATTTGGCGGTCTTCTGGATTTTCCGGATGAATACGGAGAAACCCGCGCACAAGGGCCCGTCGTTGGCTTAGGTATGGATCTTCTTTCCGGTGATTCACAGGAGAAGCAAAGACTTGGTCTTGAAAAAGCGGTCATTAACGGCCGGCTTCCTCAATCCAGGGGAGAAATCATCATCAGTGAAAAATTCGCCACGGATTTAGGCGTCGATATCGGGGAAACGGCTACGCTGATCAGTGCGACGGCCAATGGCGGTATGGCCATTCAAAACTTTATAGTGGCAGGCACCATTAAATTTGGTATTGCGGCTTTGGATCGCAATGCCATGATCGCTGATATTGCTGATATCCAGTACGCCCTGGACATGGAAAACAGCGCCGGAGAGATTTTGGGATATCTGCCGAATATGATGTATAATGAAAAAACGGCCAGTCGGATGGCCAGTCAATTCAACGCCCGTTTCTCGGGATCAGCGGATGACCAGGCGCCGGTCATGATGACGTTAAGGGAGCAAAACAATATTGGTGAATTGCTCGACATTGTGAATATGGAAATTTTTATAATTATCGGCGGGCTTATTTTCGTTATGTCCATTGTGTTATGGAACGCGGGATTGATGTCCGGACTGCGCAGATATGGAGAGGTGGGAGTGCGGCTGGCCGTGGGGGAATCCAAAGGTCACGTGTACCGCACCATGATCTACGAATCATTTCTCATTGGTATTATCGGCTCTGTGCTGGGCACAGTCATAGGCGTGAGCGTGTCCTATTATTTCCAGACCCACGGCATGGATATGCCAGGAGTTATTAAAGGTTCGAACATGCTTATGTCCAATAAAATGCGTGCCATAGTGACTCCTGCAAGTTATTATATCGGCCTGATTCCCGGTCTCATAGCCACGTTACTTGGTACCATGATCGCGGGCATTGGTATCTTTAAACGCCAGACATCACAACTATTTAAGGAACTCGAAACATGAAAAAATATCTTATTGTTTGTATCGTATTTTTACTGGCAAGCCCTTTACATGTTCAGGCGCTTACCGGAGATGAGATTTTGAAAAATATCGATAAGAATATGGTGGTTGATCAGGCGCTCAGTGTTACGAAAATGATTGTTCACGGGCGCTCAGGCACACGGATGATTCGTTCCCGGGTGTGGCAAAAAGGGAAGGATAAATCCTTTGTTGAATATCTATCGCCTGCCAGAGAAAAAGGCAAAAAGATGCTCAAGCTGGGAGACAAGCTCTGGAATTACACGCCAGAGCCCAATGACCGTATCATTACCATTGCCGGTCACCTGCTTAGACAATCGGTCATGGGGTCTGATCTTTCTTATGAGGATATCACAGAAAATGATAAGCTCAGAGAGCTTTATGCGGCAACCATCATAGGCAATGAAGAATTTTCAGGTCGTCAGTGCGTGGTCATAGAACTTACAGCCAAAGAAAAAGACGTGGCGTATCATTCCCGAAAGGTTTGGGTGGATAAAGAAAGATGGCTGCCGATCAAGGAGGAGCGCTTTGCCAGAAGCGGCCGTTTGCTCAAGACATTTGAGATTACGGACGTGTTTAAACAGGATAATCGCTGGTATCCAAAAAGAATGGTCTTTAAGGATATGCTTTCCAAAGGAAAGGGCACGGAATATATCGTTGAATCCATCGATTTTAAAGTCAAAATACCGGATTA